>JAPLCX010000078.1 GCA_026392035.1 Candidatus Auribacterota bacterium
GGCATGAATCTGGCCACGGCGGCGAAGAGAATCTGACCAGGGGCGGGAGGGGAAGTCTCTTTCAGGTATGAAGGGGGAGATAATAGCCGGTGCTCTCGCGTATACAATCCGAAAAATACTTTTTCAGGAGACCCTACTTATCCGTCTCTCTATTGTAGGGGTTCGATTCATCGAACCCGAATCGCGCCGGGCCACGCATTTTGCGCGGCAAGCGTGATACTTGCCCGACTTAGGCGGGAATCACGCCCCTACACTGCAATATATAATCGAGTGCCCGAAGGCTGATCTCCAGTTGATGAATATATCGGGCTAGGGTGAGCGCTGATCCTACACGACCATCCATACGAGCAGCGCAACAATGATCGCGAGCGCCACAAGGACGAAGAAGAATCCCCTCCCGCCATACCTCAATTTTGTGAACACACCGATTCTGTGAGGAAGCGCAGATCCGCAGTAGATGCAGTTGAGGTTCTCACCGGGGGTCTCTCCACGGCACTGGGGACAGATGAGGTAGCCTTCCATAAATTTTAAATACGACCAATATTGAAGGATGACATTATAGAAACCACAGATGAACACGGATAAACACAGATGCGTGTTGTGAAACAGGATGCACGCAGATACACACAGATTAAAATAATATTTCCAGAAACGAGAAACTGGAAACCTATACCTGTTTTTTACATCAGTGTTAATCTGTGTTTATCCGTGGTTATAAGTTAATTTGCGTATTTGGTTGAAGTTAGACCACGCGGGACATTACGAGGGCGCAGATTGTTTTCGCGTCAACGATTCTCCTCCTGGCCAGGAGCCTCGCAATATCTTTCCTTGAGAACACCCGCGGCGTTATTATCTCATCCTGATCCCTTCGAGATCTGACTCGTTCCAACCCCTCGGCCGTGAAGAGGTGGATTCTCTCAGTGGTGTAGCCAGGGGCGGGATAGATATATCCGATCCTCTTCCATACCTTCGCCGTGTAACCGATCTCCTCCACCAGCTCACGCTTGGCGCAGCGGAGCGGCGTTTCATTCCTCTTGAGCGTGCCGGCGGGCAGCTCCCATATGTACGCGTCGATGACCGGACGGTACTGCCGTATGAGGATGACCCTGCTTTTGCGGAGGAGCGGCACGATCAGCACGGCCCCCGGATGGCGCACGACTTCCAGATCCGCGACATATCCGCCCGGGAGCCTTTTTCTCTTGAGGGAGAGCTGGATAAGCTTGCCGCTGTAAATTCTTTTTTGTTTCACATCACGAGGCCTCCGCGCGCACGGCATTCACACGCATTACTGAACCACCGCTGAGGTCTTGGCGAAGGCAATCACATACCTGGTGTCAGCGGTGAGCTGCGACAGGCGCGAGACCGGCGGCAGCTTTCCGGCCTCCACCGCGACGCTATAGAACCAGACTGTGGAGCCTGCCAGCGCCCTGGGAACGGTTCCGGCCGAACGGATTGAGAGTGAATAGGGCGCCTTACGGCCCGGGACATTCTTATATAAGGCTTTTATACCACGTTTGACCGTGCCTTTCGGGAAAATCCTGTAAGTCCCCAGGGAGGTATCGGCGAGAATGTAGAAATCAAACCGGGCGGTGATGCTCTGTGAAAGTGTGACGCCGAGCCTGAACCGTTCACGCACGACCAGAGGTCCTGCCTCGATAGACAGCGTCGGCACCGGCGTGGGAGTGGGCACAGGTGGAGTCGTGGTGGACGTCGGCACCAGTGTCGGCGTGGAGGTGGGAGGACTCGTGGGCGTTCTCGTGGGCGTCACCGTCGGTGGCGGCGTGATGGTCGGGGTTCCGGTTGGCGTGCCGGTAACCGTGGGAGTGGGAGTGCTGGTCGGCGTCGGAGTTACCGTTGGTGTCGGGGTAATCGTTGGTGTCGGCGTGATGGTCGGCGTCTCCGTAGGCGTTCCCGTCGGCGTCCGCGTCGGTGTGACCGTCGGCGTGAGGGTCGGGGTGAAGGTCGGTACGAGGTCGAGGCAGTAGATCGAACTATCCTGCGCGCCGATATAGAGCCTCCTCCCCTCGCCTATCGCGATGGAGCTCGACACGATTTGTCCCCCTATGTAATAATTCCACAGCAGGTCCCCAGAGGGGCCGAGGCCGTACACGCTCCTCCCGTCTTGCGCGCCTATAAAAACCTTCCCGGATGAATCAATGGCAGGGGCGGAGTTGAGGGTCGAAATCGCGCGATAGCTCCATCGCAGTCCGCCCGATGACGACAGCGAGTATATTCTCTGGTACTCGCCTCCGAAATAAATCGCTCCGTCGGAATCGAGCGCCGGGCAGTTGCGCGCCCCCCCGTCAAACGTCCACAGAAGGCCGCCCGACGATGAGAGGGCGTACAGCTTGTTGTCGTTCGAGCCTATGTACGCACTCCCATCGCCCCCCACCGCCGCCGATCCCGCGACCATGTCGCCGGTGCCGTAGCTCCACTCAAGCGACCCGGCCGCGTTGAATGCGTATATGTTCTTATCATACGCGCCGGCGTAGATCCTTGTTCCCGCGTACGCTGACGGAGAGGAGTCCATCCTGTTCGCCATCGCATAGCTCCACCGCAGCACGCCGGCAACGGCCAGGGCGTACAGCCTTTTATCATGGGACCCGGCGTACACGTTGCAATCGCCGTCGAGCATGGGAGAGAGGAACGGGGATGTTCCCTCATAGCTCCATGCCAGTCCGCCGGATTGGGACAGGGAGTAGATGCATCCGACGAGGCCAGCCGTTGTTGCTGCATAGACATTTCCGTTGGAACCGAGGGCCGGGGAGGATACCGTGCGGCCCACGCCCATATAGTAGCTCCAGCCGAGCGCGCCCTCAGACAGGAGCTCATATAACCTGAAATCATCCGATCCGATATAGCACGCATTCAAGGGCCCTATCGCGGCAGATGATTGGATTACGCCGCCGGTGCGGTAGCTCCACCTGAGTCCGGCGAAGCTCGGCCCCTCGAGGTGGCTGAATCCCCTGTGCCACATGTCATAGTGGAACATCGGCCACGGGGCATAGGGGGTGGGCGTCACCGTCGGCGTGATTGTCGGTGTCGGCGTGGGGGTGACCGTCGGGGTATCGGTTGGTGTGCCGGTATCCGTAGGCGTGGGAGTTATCGTTACTGTCGGCGTGATCGTCGGCGTCGGGGTTATTGTTGGCGTATCGGTGATCGTCGGCGGCGGCGTGATCGTCGGAGTATCGGTGGGGGTGGGCGTGGGGCCGGTGGGAGTCGGGGCCGGTGTGCCTCCGAAGATATACAGTCTATTATCATCAGATCCCACATAGACACGTCCATCTGATCCCAGTGATGGAGAAGAGTACACCGTGTTTCCAGTGAAATAACTCCATATAAGATTCCCTGCTGACGTAACTACATAGAAATTGTTATCGTTAGAGCCAAGATATATCTGCCCGTCAGAAGCGAGGGCGGCAGAAGATTCCACACTGCCCACCGTTGCGTAACTCCATGCGAAACTCCCTATTGAACTAATGTGATACAAGCTATTGTCATTGGATCCAACATATAAGCCCCCGTCTGATCCGAGCGCGGGAGAAGAGGTCACCAGACCTCCAGTTCCATAGCTCCACATAAATGCACCTGAAGAACCGAGGGCATATAAATTGTTGTCCCACGACCCGACATAGACCTCTCTGTCAGATCTCACGCAGGGTGAAGAATAAATATCACCTCCGGTGAGATAGCTCCATATAAAGGTACCTAACGAAGCGATTGCGTACATATTGTTGTCATATGATCCGATATATGCCTGTCCCTCGGAATCTACTGCGGGAGAAGAAGATATCCAATTTCCAGTGCCATAGCTCCACAGCATCGTCCCTGTAGAATGAAATGCATAAAGATTATTGTCGAGAGACGCGATATACACCATCCCCGCAGATCCTATAGCTGGAGAAGAAGATACTGTATTCCATGTTAAGTAGCTCCAGCACAATGTGCCTGATGAATTGAAGGCATAGAGATTCTTGTCATTGGACCCCACATACGCTCGTCCATCAAAGTCTATCGCAGGACATGACCTGATCCAACCATCGCTCGCATAGCTCCAGAAAAGGGATCCAGTTGAATTGATCACATAAAGGTTGTCGTCATTAGACCCCACATGCAACCGGCCATCCGATCCAATGGCGGGAGAAGAACTCACCTCTCCTCCTCCTTCATAGCTCCACACAAGGGCCACAGTCGAAGCACCCAGGAAAGGGCTCTGAGCCGTGTGCGCCGGATTGTAACGGAACATAGGCCAGTCGCCGGCGACTTGCGCCACTACGGCTCCGGAAATAAAAACCGCAACGGCTATACATCCACAGGAGACCGCTAACCGCTTCACGAGATCTTCTCTCCTGAAGAATCTTCCATCCGCCATTTCCAGTCCGAGGGATCCCCCACGGGCACGACGCCATGCGGCATCGCATGGAGCCCGGGCTCTTCTGCTCAGGCGGATAAACCTACCAGTCTGAACTTACCATAAGTGTCTCTCAATGTCAAAAACCTCCCAGAATGCTCCCTGCCCTTGACATATTGGTTTTATTGATGTAAATTTTAGGTGGAAAGAGGAGAGGGCAGGAAGCCCTCTCCGATGGAGACCCTGATAAAGGCAAACCATCCGTAAGGGTGGGGCGCAAAGCTCAAGAGCCCTGAGACTCCTCTCAAAAAAAAGGAAGAGGGTCGTAGGACAGGGCAGTCAGTTGCCGGGTCTTATGTCCGCGCCCGCCTCTATCAGATGGCGGGCGTTCTGTTAAGAGGTGAGGGAGATGAGCGCGCATAGATTAGAGAAGCGAAGATGCCGGAGGCCAGAGCACGGCCTCACGATAGTCGAAGTCCTTGTGAGTATCGCCGTATTCGGCATTTGTATACCGGTCCTCCTCGGGGCGATGCTGTTCTGCTACAGCACCACCAAAATCAATGCGCATAAAATGACCGCGCTCACCCTCGCGCAGAAGAAGATAGAAAATCTGATGAATCTTAAATTCGCGAGCTTATCGACGACGGCCCATGCGTACGATGAGAATAATGTGCCGTTGGATTCGGCGGGGTCCCTCAGGGGGAATGTTGCCGCCGTGGTCACCTCTGATGGGAGCCAGCGGAAGAAAATTACGGTTGCCGTGAAATGGAACGAGTGCAGGCGCAATCTCAACGTGGCACTCGACACGCTCGTGAGTGACAATATTGTCACCAAACCATGACGGTGATGCCCTATGAACGCGCGGGAGATGAGACAGAAAAAGGGATTTACCCTGATAGAGGTTCTCTTCGCCTCTTCATGCTCGATCATCGTCGCGGGAGGAGTGCTGGGGCTATTCATCACGCTCTCTCGCCTCTTTAGCGATGGTTCAACCCAGATGCGCCTGACATCCGAGGCGCGCTACGGGATGGAACGTATCGCCGCCGATGTGAGGGGCGCCGAGCTGCTCTCCGTGCAACCAACGGGTGATCAGATCAATCTCACTATCCCGGTCACCAATCTCCGTGCGGATATCGCCAGTTCGGATACTGCTATCCCCGTGGACTCGACGGGCCCTTTACCCTCATCGGGGGTAATCTATATCGGTGGCGAAGCGATACTCTACGGCGGTGTCACGGGCAGGGGACTGCCGAATCCAGAGATCTCTTCGTGCACGCGCGCCTACAACGCGACCACCGCTGCGCCTCACAAGGATAATGAAGTCGTGTACGTGAAACCAATTTACTACCTGAATGGCGGCAGGGTGTGCCTGAACACAAACGGCACCCCGAACCCCGCCACCGATGGAGTCCTTCTCAGGAACGTGGAGAAGATCAGCGGCACAAACCTGTTCCAGCAGATACCGGTGGGGAGTTCATCATATAAAACAGACCGCGTCCAGCTCGTCTTCCGCTGCTTTCAGGACAGAGACGGAGATCACCTGAGAGACCCTAACGAGCCGGGGCTCGATTTCAGCATGGAACTATTTCCGAGGAACAAATGATGCCATGAAAACACAACGCATGACAAATGAATCCGGCAGCCTGCTGCTCATCGTGCTCCTGGTGATCCTGCTTTTCACAGGGCTCATCGTCGGCGTCGTATTCGAGCCGATCAGCAGTAGCGGCTCCTACTCTGAGCAGGCTGGGCAAACTTTCGGCTGGGGGCAAGGCTGGCTCTGTGCCGTCCATACCGACGTTCGGCACACATCGCGAAAAATCAAGCACACCGCCGCGCTCTACCTGGCAGAGGCGGGGAGTGAACACGCAAAGCAGTGGCTCTCCAGCCAGGCTTCTTCGCCTACGACTCCCCAAACCATCCCTGCAGCCACCGTTCTTGGCGCGAGCTCGGTCAATCTCGGAAGCGGCTCTTACACCGCCCGGATCGTGGTTTCATCAGGCGCGTTCGGTATCCCCTGCTATACCATCACCTCTACCGGCACCGTCGTCGATAACGACCCCGATCCAGCCATGACAACCAATCTCAGGACCATCAAGCGCGCAATCGTCGTCAAAGCCATCCTGGGGAGTTTCGCACGCTACGCTTATTTCACGAATACCGAGCCAACTATATGGTTCACTACGCAGGATGCATTGCTGGGGCTCGTGCATACCAATGGCACGCTTCACCTGGCCGGCGAACCGGACTTCTGGGGCCTGGCAAGCCAGAGCGGGAGCACCTTCACTTTTTACAATAATGGCAATCCCATCTCCAGCTCGAATCCCTCGAACTCGCCCATGGATGTGCCGAACTTCCGGGATGGCTATAAGCTGAGCGCCCCGAACGTTCCCTATCCCACAAGCACCACCGACATAGAAGCAGCGGCGCAGGGGAGCCAGGGCATCGTCGTCAACGGCGATTCTGAAATCACGCTGAGCGTGGGAGGGGGAAATGTCGGGGAGGTGCAATACACGCAGCCGGAGGAGCAACAGGTCTGGCACGATCCGGTCACCCACACCCACAGTTGGGTAGGAACGCACGCCGGCATCTATCATCGCACCAACTACTCTCAGACGCATACACACGCCGGCTACTACACCACCGAGACGGTGACGGTGACGTATAACGCAACAGTGTACGACGGGGAAGCCAACCCGGGCGGCAAGGCGGTCATCTACGTCAACGGAGATGCGGAGGTGCAGGGGGCACTCGCGGGCCAGTTCACCGTCCTCACGAAGGGCGATATCATCGTGACCGATAATGTTGTGTACCGCGTGAATCCTGTGGACTACGATGGTGACGGATTGTTAAGCGATGCCAATGACAACGGTGTCAACGATCCCCATTTTGACCGGGACGGCGATGGGGATTACGACCTCCCTGGCGAGGCTGCAGATGACACGGATGATAATGGCGACGGCATTCCCGATGCCGCGGGATACAATCAGCCGGAATCCTCCGACACGCTCGGCCTTGTCGCGAAAGGCGATGTCATTGTCGCTGATGATGATGGCCCTGCAATCAATCGCACTATTTCTGGCAGCATCATGGCGCTCGGGACTTCTGATAATCTCAATGGGAGCGTCGGTAGCTTCCGAGTCGAGGATTACGCAAGCCATCTCGAGGGAGTATTAACCGTGGTGGGCGGAATCGTCCAAAAAACGCGCGGAGCGGTGGGCCAGGGCATCGCCCCGAGGACAGGAGGCTATTCCAAAAACTACATTTATGACAAGAGACTCCTCTACTATCCCCCCCCCTACTTCCCGCCCGCGAAGGCGTATGATCTCATCTACTGGCAGGAGGTGCCGCAATGACACGCATGCAGAATATTGCGCATCAGATAAGGAGGCCCGAGACTCCGTATATTATCCTGATCATCATCCTCATTGCGCTCTTCTTTACAAGCGGTAGAAAGCCCCTCGACTCCGGACATCACGATTTGGCTTTATCGCACCCTGCGAAACACACATCTGCGAATGCCGCCCCGCAGCCTGAAGAAAGCGCCGTCACCACTTCGGAGAACCAGCAGACTATCTCCCCACCTGTTCCTCACTCGAACCGATTTGCCAGGGCACTGAGGCCGGTCTCTCCGGCAACTGAACCCCCTATTCCTGGTGCGAGCTTCCGGGTAAAAACAGAGCCCCTTCGGAAAATCAATTGGAAGGAGATGCACGCCTCGCCGCGGGAGGAAACCCCTTTTCAAAAAGATTCTGATAACATTCATCCTACCGCCGGCACGTTTGAACCACTGCCGATGTAAAAAGCTACCACACATTCGAAAGATTGAGTCACTGAGAAAAAACCTCAGGGTCAAAAAAACTTCAGGGTCAAACCTCGTCTATTGACTAAACAAAGTTCGATACATCCTATCGACGTTTGAACAACTGTTTATCCGTCTGGATATTCTCCCGGAACCGCTCGCAATCATCTTCCACGGCATCCCCCCTACCTCACTTAGCTCCGCTCCGAGGAAATGCAGTAACCTCGCCTCACCATTCCACCCGGCAGATCAACTCGAGTACCACCTGCCGAGCCTCGCGCCATTGTCACCGATCATCCGGTTGTCTCGCAGTCAATAGACGAGGTTTGACCCTGATTTTTGCATAAAGAGCCATTTGCCACAACTGGTGCTCATCTCATATGAAAGAACGTTAACAGGTTTACCACTTTCCCGACTTCTGCGATTTCGGCCGGGGGTGGTGCTTGATAACCTCTATCGACTCCTGGAGGGCCTCGTCGGGGAGCACGTAATCGGTGAGCTGGCCGGAAAGGAATTTGTCGTAGCCCGTGAGGTCCATGAGCCCGTGACCGCTGTAGTTGAACAGGATCACCTTCTGTTTCCCCTCCTCCCTGGCCTTCGCGGCTTCATCGATGACGCAGGCGATCGCGTGGCTCGTCTCGGGTGCGCAAATCGCTCCCTCGGTCGAGGCCCAGAGCATCGCCGCTTTGTAACACTTTAGCTGATCGTAGGAGCGCGGCTCGACAAGCCCCTCGACGATCGCCTGGCTCACGAGGGGCGCCATGCCGTGGTAGCGGAGCCCGCCGGCGTGGATCGGCGGAGGGACGAACGCATGGCCGAGCGTGTACATGGCGATGAGCGGCGTCATGCGGGCGGTGTCGCCGTGGTCGTAGGCGAAGGGGCCGCGCGTCATGGTCGGGCAGGCCGTGGGCTCGACCGGCATTATCTTGATTTCGGCGCCGTGGATCTTGTCGCACACGAACGGGAACGACAGTCCCGCGAAATTGCTGCCTCCCCCGGCGCACGCAATGACGATATCCGGCTTCTTCACTCCCGCCATCGCGAGCTGCTTCTTCGCCTCGAGGCCGATGATCGTCTGGTGGAGCAGCACGTGGTTCAACACGCTCCCCAGTGAATAGCGGGTCTTCCCCGAGGGATCGGTAACCGCGGCCTCGATCGCCTCGCTGATGGCGATACCGAGGCTGCCGGGGGTGTCCGGCATTTTATTCAGGATTGCACGCCCCGCGTTCGTTTCGCTGCTCGGGCTCGCCACGCAGTCGGCGCCCCAGACCCGCATCATGATCTTCCGAAGCGGCTTCTGGTCGAAGCTGATCCGCACCATGAAGACCTTGCACTCCAGGCCGATCAGCGTGCATGCGTACGCGAGGGCGCACCCCCACTGGCCGGCGCCCGTCTCGGTGCAAAGCCTCTTGATGCCGAATTGTTTGTTGTACCACGCCTGCGCCACGGCCGTGTTCGGTTTGTGGCTCCCCGGCGGACTCACACTCTCATCCTTGTAATAGATGCGCGCCGGGGTATTCAAGCGCTTCTCGAGATGGATCGCCCTGCGGAGGGGCGTCGGCCGCCAGCGGCACAGGATCTCGAGTATCCCCTCGGGTATGTCTATCCAGCGTTCCGCTGTCATCTCCTGCTCTATCAGGTTCATGGGGAACACCGGGGCGAGCATATCCGGGGTGACGGGTTTCCCGTCGGGCCCCAGGGGAGGCTCCGGGGGGCTGGGCAGGTCTGCGGCCAGGTTATACCACTGCCTGGGAATGTCTTTTTCGCTTAGAACAATCCTCCATGTATCCATATGCAATCCTCTTTGCGATGCCGTTGCCGTTCACTGTGTGAACGCCCCCTCGCGGAGGGCGCGCGGTTCCACCCGCTGTTCACCGCATCCCCAGGTACAGTTTTATCTTCCGTATCAGGAGTTCGGGCACGGTCGGTTTGATAATGTAGTCATCCGCCCCCGTATGGAACGCCTTCGTGATATCCTCGATGTCGTCCTTGATGCTCAAGACTACGACGATCGTCTTTTTCAATACGGCCTTCTCCTTGAGCTGCGCGCACACGTCGAATCCGCTGATATCCGGGAGGATGAGGTCAAGAACGATCAGATCGGGCTTGAGGCACACCGCCTTCTCCACGCCGGTTTTCCCGGTGATGGCGATCTCAACCTTCATCCCCTCCTTATCGAGGAGATCTTTCACAATCGCTGCATCGGTGGCGCTGTCCTCAATAATCAACACTTTTTTAGGCATTGTTCCCCCTCCCCTCTCTCGCTTCACCCCTCGCCGCTGCTCACTCCTGTTCGCACGCTATTTTTTCCAGCAGCATTTCCATGGATGTAAGCTGCCCGGCTATCTTATCGAGAAGCGGCCTCCACATGGTAATCTCCTGACTGAGCGCCCCCTCCAGCCCGGACTCCAGTTCCCGCGCGATGGCCGCAATGCGCGCATACCCCAGCATGGTGGCGGATCCCCTGATCGTATGCGCCCCCTTAATAATATTCCTCAGGGCGTCTCCGCGACCAGCTTTTTCCCTGCATGCCGTTAGCCATCGCGCCATTGCCTGGAGGCGCTCTCGCGACTCCTCCTTGAATTGCGCTGTGTATTTCGATCGCTCAAATGCCATTGTCAGCCATAGTGCCACGTCCGCACATTATAATACAACATTCCGAAAATTCGTACTTTTTTGAGCGTGCCGCACCCGGGAACTTGCCGCAGCGAGGAGCACGACCAGCAGGAGAAGGAGCACACCGACATACAGCCCTCGTCTCGACCAGACGGGATACCTGACTCATGGAGAAGGGATGGGGTGGCTGGGTAGACCAGGTTAGAACCTGTTTGATAGCCGGGAAATAGCTGTATTGAGAAGCCGCTAATTCACCACCGCCGCGTGCTTATCCATAAGGATCACATACTGGGTGGTCGGCGTGAGATCGGACAGCTTTTTCACTGGCGGTTTCTTCCCAGCCTGTATGAAAGCGGCGTAGAAGGTGATCGTCTTCCCTTTCATGGATGCGGGAATTTTGATCTTTGGGCGTATCGTCGTTATGTAGTCCTTGGTGAAGCTCTTCACCTTCCTGTAGAGCGGCGCGATCCCCTTCTCGACCTTCCCGTTCAGGTAAATCGTGTAGACCCCTGCAGGGGTGTCGGCGAGCATATAGAAGTCGAATGGCTGGGTGATATCCTCAGTCAGTCCCACATAAACCGAGAAAGTCTGGCCGGTCGTCAACGTCCCCGGGAGGACGACCAGCGGCGGGATGGGTGTGGCTGTGGGAGCCGGAGGCGTAACCGAAGGTGTCTCCGTCGGTGTCGCGGTAGGCGTCTGAGTGGGCGTGTCAGTCGGCGTTGATGTTGGCGTATCTGTCGGCGTGTTCGTTGGAGTGTTCGTTGGTGTTGGAGTTATCGTGGGCGTTTCTGTAGGTGTCTCAGTTGGTGTCGGCGTGATCGTGGGTGTATCAGTGGGCGTCTGAGTCGGCGTATCTGTGGGCGTTACTGTGGGAGTTGTGGTCGGCGTGCTGGTAGGTGTGACTGTCGGGGTATTCGTAGGAGTTGCAGTCGACGCCTGCTCAATGGAATACATGTTGTAATCAAACGACCCGATATAGAGCCTCCCGTCACTCCCGATCGCGGGAGAAGAATACAAGTAGTCCCCGGTCTTATAAGTCCATGCCCGCGCACCAGCTGAGTCCAGGGCGTAGATATTGCAGTCGTAAGAACCTACATAGACCTTCCCGTCGCTCCCGAGCGCGGGAGAGGAGGAACGTATATCGCCCGCCGTGAGATAACTCCACGCCAGCTCGCCCGTTGAATTCAGGGAGTATAAATTATTATCATAGGATCCGACATAAATCCTCCCGTCGCTCCCGAGCGCGGGGGAGGAATACACATCCTCCTTCGCGCAATAACTCCACGTAAGAGCGCCCGCCGAGCCCAGGCAGTATATGTTATTGTCGTTAGATCCGACATAAAGTTCCCCGGACCCCCCGATCGCTGGAGAGGAATCCACATAGTCCGCCGCGCGATAACTCCACGCAAGAGCGCCCGCCGAGCCCAGGCAGTATATGTTGTTATTTGCACTGTCGGACCCTATATAAATCCTCCCGTCACTCCCGATCGCGGGTGAGGAATACAGATCGCATACTCCTGCGTGATAACTCCACGACAGCCCGCCTATTGACTTTAAGCAGTATATGTTGTTATCTTGCCAGCGGGTGCCGAAGTAAATCATCCCGTCACTCCCGATCGCCGGAGAGGACAGTGTGCCGTAATATGCGCGATAGCTCCACGCCAGCCCGCCCGCTGAGCTAACGCAGTATATGTTGTTATCACCCTCAAAGACGGGGGCGGTCGTGACATGAATGTTGCCGTCAAGGCCGATCGCGGGACCCGTGCCAATCCAATTCGCCGCGAGATAACTCCAATACAGCCCGCCCGCTGAGCCAAGGCAGTATATGTTACTATCACCCCCGAAATAAAGCCTCCCGTCGCTCCCGATCACGGGAGGGGAGTACACCCCGCCCGCAGTTTTATAACTCCATGCCAGAACAGGCGCGGACGGGCCGGTGTATGACCAGCTGAGTCCTGTATGCAGCGCGTTGTTGTGGAACATCGGCCAGGGGGAGCCGGGTTGCAGCTGGCCGAATGTCAATGATGTCATCGAAACCATAACCGCCGCGCTCAATGTCATAAACAGTCTTGCTCTCATCTCTTCCTCCGTTGCCTGACAGCGGGCCATATTCCACAACAGTATACTACACATGGGGGGGGGCGGAAGGCAACGAATTATTTTGTTTCGCGAGAAGCTGGGGTGGATGAGGGGATTTGAACCCCCGGCCCCCTGGGCCACAGCCAGGTGCTCTAACCAGACTGAGCTACATCCACCGTCACTACGGCAACTACCGTTTCTGGTCTCTAGTTATTAGAATAATGAGGAGGTTAGGGACAGTATAATACAGCTTCAAGGCGAATTCCAGCGCCTTTTTGCTTTCTAAAACCTCTCCCAGTGGAGCACCTCTTTGAGCGGTCTCTTTGGAGGCGCCGGGGGATCTTCCTTGCCATACCCGATCGCGATGAGCGAGATGAGACGATACCCCGCTGGAACGCCCAGCAGCTCCGAGACGGCCCCGGCGTACGGCTTTTTATCGCCTGCGACCCAGCAGTGGCCCAGGCCGTGCGCGCGCGCCGCGATGATTATGTTCTCGGTGGCCGCGCAACCATCCTCGAGCCAGTACTTCGTATCAGCACAGAAGACGGCGACGCACACAGGGGCGTCAGCGATATAAGGCCCCGTCGTCGCGAGCTGCGCGAGCGCGACACGGGTATCTGGATTTGTGACCACGACGAATTCCCATGGCTGAACATTCCGGGCCGTGGGGGCGAGCCTTCCGGCGTCAACGATCTTTTCTATTATCTTCACCGGTACCGGCGTGGCCGTGAAGGATCTGACGCTCCTCCGCTTCATGATTGCGTCCATTGCATCCATATCACCCTCCTGGTCTCTCCCCGAGCATTATATTTCCATGACCCGGCCCGCACAAGATAAAACGACGCCCTCAAACGGCATATAAATGTAGGGGTCGGATTTATCCGACCCGCGCGACGGGCTTGATAAAACTTGTCCTGAGCGAAACCGAAGGATCAAGCCCCTACATAAATAAGCATTATCCCTCCGTCAATGAGGTGTTACTCCGGGGGGCCCGCTGGCGCTATACCATCCCATCTACCACACGGCGGCGCAGGGTGGGGGAGAAAATATTTGCATAATAATGCTTGTCAACAGGGACTCGACGTGCGATAGTGTGCAACACTCACCTGATCGCAGAGGGTTGGCTGCACTCAGGCATATAATGGAGAGCCGACGCTACATATGTATGCTCCTGTCGAGCAGAAGGTATTTACCCTCGCCGACCGCTGCGATGAAGCGTTTCTCATAGCCCGGTTTGAAGGATTTGAAACCTCAATCAGCATCCACGCCGCGGATCAGGACCAGATCATCGCCCTCTTGAAGAGACTCACCACACGCCTGGAAAAAGGCAAGGGCGCAGCGTGATCACGGGAACGCGCACTATCTCCTAAAAAAGAACGTCCCCGCGAAGCGGTGGGCGGAGCGGCTGATAATGCTGTAGCATATGATTGAGGTCGGGTTGGTGAACGCATCCAGCAGTAGATGAATGGCCATCCCGAACCCGAGAGGAACGAGAACGACTCCCGCAGCGGGGAGAAACCAACCTGCCATGAGTGCCATCGCGACCAGCTCCCATGAGTGGAGCACCACGTAGACATTTACCAGCCTCGCGCCGGTGAGCACCTCAAAGAAATGGCGCAGATCGAATCCGCGCTTCTCTGTACGATAGGGGTACCGCGCGTAATCGTAGAGGTGATCGAGGTCAATGAGCGTTCCCCCGACGATGCTCCACGCGCTGACCGCCAGCGAACGAAAAATGCAATAGAGGATCCCGCCCACGGCAACTGACGCGACGAGGTGGATTCGTGCCTTGATACGATGTTCCCTCCACGTTCGATCTATTCATATATGCAAGCTAATTTATAACCACTGATAAACACAGATAGGGCTACAGCTGAAAGTGTAAAGTTGAAGTTTTAAGATGATATCATTTCTTTGAACTTTAGGCCTTACACTTATGGCCGTAGTATTCATCTGTGGTTTTACATATATGATTTTTTAACATGAGTTGCATTTAGCCGGTGCGTTCGATTTCGGCCCCGACATTCCGCAACTTCCCCACGATGTCCTCGTACCCGCGGTCAATGTGGTAGACCCTGTCCACCACCGTCTCGCCGCGCGCAACCAGCCCCGCGAGGATGAGGGCCGCGCTGGCCCTCAGGTCGGACGCCATCACGGGGGCGCCGCTCAGCGCCCGCACCCCCTTGACGATCGCGCTGGAACCCTCAAGCGATATGCAGGCTGCCATCCGGTTCAGCTCGGGAACATGCATGAAGCGCTCGGTGAACACCTTCTCCGTGATCACGCTGATGCCGGGGGATATCGCCATGAGAGCGATCAGCTGCGCCTGGAGGTCGGTGGGGAACCCGGGATAGGGATGCGTGGTGACATCTACGACCCGCCTCTTCTCTCCTCCCCTCACCCGCATCGTCCGCGCTCCGGCGTGAATGGAAACACCGGCTCCCTCAAGCGTTTCGATCACCGCCCGCAGGTGGGCCGCCCTGCACCCCTTGAGCGTCAGATCACCCCCCGTGATGGCCGCCGCGATCATATAGGTCCCCGCCTCGATGCGGTCAGGGATGAGATCGTACGCGGCTCCGCGAAGGCTCTTCACGCCCTCGACCACGAGCGAGTGCGAGCCCACGCCCTCGATCCGCGCTCCCATCTTCCTGAGAAACTGCGCCAGGTCAACAACCTCTGGCTCGCAGGCGGCGCCCTCGATCCGCGTGACACCCTTTGTCTTCACCGCAGCCATCAATACATTGGCAGTCGCCAGCACACTCGAACTAAAGCGGCCCCCGAGAAATACATCCGCCCCTCGCATACGCTTCCCGTCCGCGATGACAAAACCATGGGAGAGGTCCACGGCGGCGCCGAGCTGCTTCATCCCCTTGAGGTGGAGATCAATCGGCCTGTTGCCGATGGCGCACCCTCCCGGCAGGGATATGCGCGCCCTGCCGATCGCCCCCAGGAGGGGGCCGAGCACGCATATTGACGCGCGCATTTTGCGCACGAGCTCATAGGGGGCGGTGGGATTGTCCAGCCCGCGCGGATCAATCACCATCTCATGGGGCGAGGGGCGCTCGATGCGGGCGCCGAGCGAGGTGAGAATATCGGCCATGGTAGTGATGTCGGTCACCCGGGGGACGTTTGTGATGCTCGATGGACTGTCGCCGAGCAGCGCGGCCGCCATGATCGGCAGGGCGGCATTCTTGGAGCCGCCGATCTGCACCGTCCCCCTGAGCCTCCTGCCCCCCTTCACTATGATCTTGTCCATAATCCCATCCTTCTACGTTTTTCACCACGGAGGACACGAAGGTTGATTGTAAACCAGTTAGCCGCGGATTTGCGCGGATTATCACGGATAGAAACTGATTTCACTTTAAACCTCAATCCAATCCGTGTCCATCCGTGTGCATCCGCGGCTCATTATTAAAATATTTTTCTCCGTGCTCTCCGTGCCTCCGTGGTAAAACAATTTTCATTTTTTAACGGCGAGTACGACCCGCTCTATGCCTGAATAATCCCTGTGGATCTCCGTGCGGCCATATTCCCCGGAGCGTGCGATCAGCTCCTTCACGGCGCGGGCCTGCCCCGCTCCAACCTCGATGAGCAGCCGCCCCCCCCTCCGGAGACAGCGCGGGGCCCCGGCGACGAGCCGGCCGATCATCCCCAATCCGTTCTCGCCGCCGTAGAGCGCGATCTTCGGCTCCCGCTCTCTCACCTCCCTGGGCAGCGCTGCCCACTCGCCGGCGGACACGTAGGGCGGGTTCGAAACGACCATGTCCAGACGATCCCGACCGGCGCCTGTGAACGGTTCGAGGAGATCCCCCGCGAGCAGGCTGATGGCGCCGTCAACGCCGTTGGCGCGCGCGTTGGCTTCGGCGAGGGCGAGGGCGTCCGCCGAGATATCAGTGGCGTATATGAAGACATCGCTGCGCGACCGTGCGAGGGAGATCGCGATATTGCCGCTCCCGGTCCCTATATCGGCGACATACCTCACCCCCGCACCCGTTTCCCTGTCCAGCTCTTTGAGGGCGAGCTCCACGAGCAGCTCCGTCTCCGGCCGGGGAATGAGCACCCGATCGTTCACGCGCAGCGTCACGCCATAAAATTCAACCGATCCCACGAGGTGCCACAGCGGGTACCGGTTGAGCCTCTTCTCTATATACCCGCGCACGAGCTCCAGCTCGCGCGGCGAGAGGCGATAGTCATAGTCGAGATAGAGTTCCGCGCGCTTCTTCCCCAGGATGTGTTCGAGGAGGACCTCGATGTTGTACCGCGCGTGGGGCACATCCCGGGTAAGGAAAAGCTCCCGCCCCCAGTTGATCACATCGATCACACGGTTGGATTTCAGTTCCATCTGTCGATTCAGGCCCCCGCCCCGATGCCGCGCAGGGCTCACAGGTTCTTCAGCTTCTCCTCCCGGTCATTCAGGAGGAAGGCGGCGGTCAGCTCCTCCATGTTCCCCGCGATAACGTTCTCTAAATTATAAATCGTCAGTCCGATGCGGTGATCCGTTACCCTGTTCTGGGGAAAGTTGTAGGTGCGAATCTTCGCGCTGCGGTCACCGGTGGAAATCTGCGACCGTCGCAGGTGGGACATCTGCGTGGCCTGCTCCGCCTCCATCGCCTCCTTCAACCTCGCCCGCAGCACCCGCAGCGCCTTCGCCTTGTTCTTGTGCTGTGATTTTTCATCCTGGCAGGTGACGATGAGCCCAGTGGGGAGATGGGTGATGCGGACCGCCGAATCGGTGGTATTCACGCTCTGACCCCCGGGCCCCGAGGAGCGGTACACATCCACGCGTATCTCGCTCGGATCTATCTCCACCTCCACCTCTTCGGCCTCGGGGAGCACCGCGACAGTCGCCGCCGAGGTGTGGATTCGGCCGCTCGCCTCAGTCACCGGCACGCGCTGAACCCGGTGCACGCCGCTCTCGTATTTCATGCTCCGGTAGACGTCTTTCCCCTCGACGGAGAAGATAATCTCCTTGAAGCCGCCGATGCCGGTGGGATGACTGTCCATCGTCTCAACCCTCCACCCCATCTTCTCGGCGTACTTTGAATACATGCGGAAGAGGTCAGCGACAAAAAGCCCCGCCTCCTCGCCCCCCGTTCCCGCGCGGATCTCAACAATCGTGTCCCGGTCATCGTCCTTATCCCTGGGGAGGAGAGAGAGCATGATTTCCTCTTCGAGTTTCTTCCGCCGGTCAGTGAGCGACCGGATCTCACCCTCGACGAGCGTCGCGAACGCATCGTCCCCGTGAGACTCCTTGAGCAGCCGCTGGTTCTCATCGATCTCGCGCAGCACCTTGGTGTACTCTCCATAAAGGGAGAGGACATCCCTGAGGCTTGCGTGCTCCTGGGCGAGGCTGCGGTATCTCGCCTGTTGGCGGATGACCGCGGGGTCGCTCATCTGCTCTTCGATGGTCTTGAGCCGCGCGGACAGCACTTCCATGCGCGCATCAAACATATTCCCTCTCTCTTCCATGGCTCGTGAGCTCCAACGGCCGGCTTATAACCGGGCCAAGCGCGGCGCGTTCATTCTGCGGGTTCAGCGCCCGGGGCAGCCTGAGGCGCTCCCCCCTCCGCGGGGCCTGCCGGGGGCTGCCCTGCGGCGGGCGGCGCGCCCTCGGGAGCAGGGGGTGCCTCCCGTGCGGGGGGTTCAGCGGCGCCCTCCGCGGCAACGGGACGGGCTCCCGCCTCCACCGCAGGGACCGTAGTTTCTCCCGCTCTCGTGCGGATCTTTTTCTTCGCGATCTTCACGCCGGCGTACTTCTTCATGAATTTTTCCACGCGACCGGCGGTATCGAGATACTTCTGCGTCCCCGTGAAAAACGGGTGGCACTTGGAACAGACGCCGACCTTGATCTCTTTCTTCGTCGAGCGCGTCTGGATCACCTCTCCGCAGGCGCAGATGATCGTCGCGTCCGCGTACTTGGGATGAATGTCCTTCTTCATAAAATCCTCCATTTCTGAATAAAGTAGTTAGTAGTTAGTATCTAGTAGTTAGGGAATGATGCCCTAGCTACTGACTGCTAGCTACTGGCTACTTTTTTTATCACTGGTTCAGCGACATAAGGAACTCGGCGTTGCTCTTCGTCTTCTTGACCTTTTCGACAATCAGCTCCATGACCTCCACCGGATTGAGCCCGCCGAGCGCCTTGCGCAGGATCCAGACCTTGGCGAGCTCGTCCGGGTGCAGGAGCAGCTCCTCTTTCCGCGTGCCGGATTTCTCGATATCAATCGCGGGGAAGATCCTCTTGTCAACGAGGCGGCGGTCGAGGTGGAGCTCCATGTTGCCGGTCCCCTTGAACTCTTCGAAGATCACGTCGTCCATGCGGCTCCCGGTGTCAATGAGGGCGGTCGCGATGATCGTAAGGCTCCCCCCCTCCTCGATGTTGCGCGCGGCGCCAAAAAACCGCTTCGGTTTCTGGAGCGCGTTGGAATCCACGCCGCCGGAGAGAATCTTGCCGCTGTGCGGTTGAATAACGTTGTACGCGCGGGCCAGCCGGGTAATGCTGTCCAGCAGGATGACCACGTCCCGCTTGTGCTCCACGAGCCGCCTCGCCTTGTTGATCACCATCTCCGCCCCCTGCACGTGCCGGTCCGCCGGCTCATCGAATGTTGAACTCACCACCTCACCCTTGACCGTCCGCTCCATGTCCGTGACCTCCTCTGGACGCTCGTCTATGAGGAGCACGATGAGGTAGCACGCGGGGTTGTTCGCGGTGATGCTGTTCGCAACCGCCTGGAGGAGCATCGTCTTGCCCGCCCGGGGCGGGGAGACAATCAGTCCGCGCTGCCCCTTGCCGATCGGCGTGAGGAGGTCGAACACCCTCATGCTGGTATTCTCCGGCGTGGTCTCCATGATGAGACGCTCGCGGGGATAGAGGGGGGTGAGGTTATCGAACAGGATCTTGTCCTTGGCCTTCTCCGGATCCTCATAGTTGATCGCCTCGACGCGAATGAGCGCGAAGTAACGCTCCTTGTCCTTCGGTGGCCGGATCTGCCCGGAGACGGTATCGCCCTTCTTGAGGTCAAATCTCCGTATCTGGGACGGCGACACGTAGATATCCTCGGGGCAGGGGAGGTAGTTATAGTTCTGCGAGCGAAGAAAACCAAAACCGTCGGGGAGAATTTCGAGACAGCCCTCGCCGAACATGAGTCCGTTCTCCACAGCCTTGGCCTTGAGAATTTCAAAAATGAGCTGATGCTTCTTCAATGTCGCGATGCCGAGGATCTTCAGATCTTTGCCCATCTTGCTGAGCTGCGAGACGGTCATCTGCTGAAGCTTGCTGATATTGACCTGCTCTCCCTTCCCCGGAGCCGCCTCCCGCCCGCGGGGAACCCTCGGAGTCTCCACGCCCGCCGCGCTCGTCGCGGTCATCTCCGCCGCACCGTTATTCGTGCTGTTGGTCTGCTGCACCGGTTCGCTCTTCGTTCTCTGTCTCACGCGCTACCTCCTGTTAGTATTCTCCACATATCCCTCACCTGTCGCTCTGTATTTTTAAGCGTTCCGCCGTTGTCGATCACAAAATCAGAACGCCTTATTTTCTCCGCGATGGGCATCTGCATCCTCACCCTGCGCTCGATCTCCCTCCGCGAGAGCCCATCCCTCTCACCGCAGCGCGCGACCTGCGCTTCGCGCGGGCACGCGACGACGACCGTTCTGTCAAACTCGCCCTCCAGGCCAACCTCGAAGAGGAGCGGCACGTCGGCGACCGCCACGGCGTACTCCCCCTCTCTGGCGGCGCGGGCGAGCTTCAGCCTCATCTCCCGTATCACCGGCGGGTGCACAATGGCGTTTAAACGCTTCACCTTCCGCGGATCACTGAAGACGATTCCGGCGAGGGCGCGCCGATCTATGGACCGATCGGCCCTGAGGACGCCCCTGCCGAATGCCTCGACGATCCGCCTCCACGCCCGCCGCCCCGGCCGTACCGTTTCACGTGCGAGCTCATCGGCGTCAACCACGAGGGCCCCGCGGCGGGCAAACATCTTCGCCACGGTCGCCTTCCCCGTCCCCATGCCGCCCGTTAATCCTATCCGTATCAATGACCCGGCTCCATCATCAGAAAGCAACAATATCAATTGCCCGGATTGAACCGTCTAAACTGTTTAAGTCGTTTAAATCGTTCAAATAATCGCGCCGACTCGCCCCCGCTCCGGTTCGAAGGTAATGTCAAAAGATATTGTAAAGCAACCACAGATTTCTCTGATTATTTACGCCTTTTCTGAGTAAATCAGTGGTGATTCATCTGTGGTAACATCCGTATAATTAAGCCGCTGTATGGAAATTCTTTTCTTTCTCCATTTACCACAGATTTATTCACCACAGATTGGCGCAGACTTCCTCCCCCCCCAAAAATCTTCACAACTATCTGTGCAATCTGTGGTTGCATTCAGCTCTTTCATAGAACTTTTAACACTACCGGTTCGAAAGTCACAGCTCCCCCCAGTTCTTCCCCGTCTTCACGTGCGCCCTGATTGGAACGTTGAGTTTCCAGACGCCTTCCATTTTCGCGCTCACCATGTCGCCGAGAGACTGCGCCTGGCCGCCCGCCACCTCGAACAGGAGCTCGTCATGGATCTGAATCAGCATCGCCGCCCGCCACCTCCCCTCCCTGAGATCCTTCGCTATCTCCCGCATGGCGATCTTGATCAGGTCAGCGGATGATCCCTGGATAGGGGTATTGATCGCGATCCTGCGCCCCAGATCGCGGGTTGACTGACTGCGGCTCGTGAGCTCCGGCACCGCGCGCCGGCGGTTCAGCATGGTGCTGACATACCCCCGTTCGGTTGCCTCGACCAGGCTCTTCTCAATATAGTCACGCAGGCCGCGGTAGTGCTCAAAGTAACGGTCTATCACGCGCTGAGCCCCGGACGGCTCTATACCGAGCTCGCGCGCGAGGCCATAGGCGCTCATGCCGTACACGATCCCGAAGTTGACCGTCTTGGCCTGCCTCCTCATCTCGGGTGTCACCCGGGCCGGCTCGACGTCGAAGAGCGCGGCAGCCGTGCGGGTATGGATATCCTCGTCTCTCCGGAACGCCTCCATCAGCTCCCTGTCCCCTGAGAGGTGCGCAAGGATGCGGAGGTCGATCTGCGAATAGTCCGCCGAGAGCAGCACCATCCCCTCGCTGCCGGGGATGAAGGCCTCCCTGATGCGCCGTCCCAGCTCGGTGCGAACAGGAATGTTCTGGAGGTTCGGGTCGCTCGACGACAGCCTCCCGGTCGCCGTCCCGGCCTGATTGAACGAGGTATGAATCCTCCCCGTGCGCGGGTTGACCATCCGAGGCAATGCGTCAACGTAGGTCGTCTTCAACTTGTTCAACTGCCGGTACTCGAGCAGCTTCGACGGCAAGGGATGGATTTTAGAGAGCTTCAGGAGCGCATCGTAATCGGTCGAGTGACCCGTTTTGATCTTCCGCGAGGCAGGCATCTTCAGCCTCTCGAACAACACCCGCCCGAGCTGCGCGGGGGAATTGATATTGAACGGTTCACCCGCCATCTCATAGATTGATTTTTCGAGCTCATCCAGCTGCGCCCCTATTTCACCGGACAGGCGCTCGAGCAGTGCCGTATCAATCCTGACGCCGACGGCCTCCATCTCCGCGAGCACCCCGACGAGCGGCATCTCAACCTCCTGGAAGAGCCCCCACATCCCCTGTTCCTCGAGGCGAGGCCGCGTCAGGCGGCACAGCCGCAGGGTGACATCCGCGTCTGCGCACGCGCAGTCGCAGACCGTCTTCAGCGGCACGTCCCTCATGCTGATCTGTTTCTTGCCCGCGCCGATCAGGTCCGAGATGGGCGTGAGCCTCATGTCCAGGTACTCGAGGGCGAGGTCAGCGAGGCCATAGGCCGCCTGTGAGGGATTGAGCAGATAGGCGGCGAGCATCGTGTCAAATGAACCCCCCCGCAGCTCCACGCCGCACCGCCTCAGGACGAGCATGTCATATTTGATGTTCTGACCTATTTTCCGAACGGCGGGGTTTTCAAGCACGGGACGGAGCGTGGCCATGATCTTCTCAGGCGCGAGGCTCCCGTTGAGGGGAACGTAAAAACCCTCTCCCGGCCGCCAGCTGAACGACACACCAACGGGATCAGCGCGCATCGGATCCCCGCCGGTGGTTTCCAGATTCATCGAAACCGCCTCCTGGCGAGCCAGCGCTGAGGCGAGTTCTTCCAGGGCGATTGCATCGGTGACGCACGCGTAGGCCTTCTCCCCCGATTCCGCCCCGCCGGCAACCTCCGCGTGGAGCTTTCTGAATTCGAACCTGCGGAAGAGCGCGGAGATCCTGTTTCGATCAGGACTCCTCACCAGGCACTCGTCGGGGCCAAATTCAAGCGGGACATCCCCCTTGAGCGTGACCAGTTCACGGGAGAGCCGCGCCTGATCGGCGAAACGCTTCAGGTTCTCCCGCCGTTTCTCCCCCTTGACCCGCTCCATATTCCCCAATACCCCCTCCAGATCACCGAACTCCCTCACGAGCTCGATTGCCGTCTTCTCGCCTATCCCGGGCACGCCAGGAATGTTATCGCTCGCGTCACCCGCGAGGGCGAGCACATCCACCACCTTCCCCGGCTCGACGCCGTAGCGCCGCATCACCGCGTCCTCATCATAGATCTCGCCGTTGTCCGGCCTGAAAACCGAGATGCCGCTCCCCACGAGCTGGAGCATGTCCTTGTCGCTCGTCACGAGATACACGTCGTAACCCGAACGTGATGCCGCGACTGCGAGGCTCCCCATGAGGTCGTCCGCCTCGAGGCCGTCTCGCTGGAGGATCATGATCCGGTATGCCTCGATGACCTCTTTGATGAGGGGGAGCTGCCCCAGGAGATCCTCCGGCATCGGCTTCCGGTGCGCCTTGTACGCCTCAAAGCGCTCATGGCGAAATGTGGGTGTTGCGCTGTCGAAGACAACGGCGATCGCGTCAGGCTTCCGCTCCCGCATGAGCTTCAGCAGCATGTTCGTAAACCCGTACACGGCGTTCGTCGGCTCCCCGGATGAAGTGCGCAGATCGCGGATGGCATAAAATGCCCTGTACGCGCATGACATGCCGTCTATGAGGAAAAGCTTCCGCCGTTGCAGGGTCAAACCCGAAGTTCTAAGTTGTCTATGGGAAGAAGCTTCCACCGTTGCACCTGCTACTGAAGATCGAACCACCCCACACCCCAGTGAACAGTGGAGAGTGGATAGTGTTATTAAGATCAGTCTCGTCTATTTAAGCTAAGAAACCTGCTATGGATTGCCGCTGGATTAACTTCATATAGGTTAGAAAGGGGTGGGATGATCGTCCCCTACAACACCTTCATCATAAAGGGTAGACTAGCACACCCACCATTCTGCCGTCAATAATTATTTTGATGACGTTGGGCGTCTCCTATTTGCTCCTCAGCTGGATCAAGATCTGCTCCGGATCCTGTGCCGCGGCCATCATCGACTCATAGCTGATCGTGCCCTTGCGGTACATCTCCATGAGCGACATATCCAGGGTCTTCATTCCGAACCTGGACCCCGTCTGAATATCAGACTGGATCCTGAATGTCTTATTTTCCCTGATCAGATTCTGGATTGACGGGGTGGCGATCATGATTTCAAATACCGCCACTCTCCCCCTGCCGCCCGCCCTCACCAGCAGGATCTGCGAGATGACCGCCACAATGCTCTGCGAGAGCTGTGATCTCACCTGGGCCTGTTGCCCGACGGGGAAGGCGTCAATGATGCGGTCCACCGTGCGCCCGGCTCCCGTGGTGTGGAGCGTGGAGAAGACGAGATGCCCGGTCTCCGCCGCCCTGATCGCAGCCTCCATGGTGGCGAGGTCGCGCATTTCACCGACAAGGATGACATCAGGATCCTGGCGCAACCCGCGGACGATGGCCTCGTGGAAATCGGGCACATCCACTTCAACCTCGCGCTGGGTAACAACCGCCTTGGCGTGGTCGTGAAAATATTCAATGGGATCTTCAATGGTGAGTATGTGGCACTCCTTCTCCTGATTGATGACATTGAGCATCGCCGCGAGGGTCGTGGTTTTTCCGCACCCGGTCGGCCCCGTGATAAGGACCATGCCGCGCGGCGCGTAGAGGAGGTTTTTGATCATCGGCGGGAGTCCGATCTCCTCCATGGTCATCATGCAGGAGGGGATCAGACGAAGCGCCATCGCGAACGACCCCTTCTGTTTATAGACGCTCACCCTGAAGCGCGCCCTGTCGCCGAAGCTGAATCCGAAATCCACTCCTCCCCGGGACCGCACCTTTTCCTGATTCTGGTCAGAGGTGATGCTCCTGACAAACTTCTCGGTATCGGTCGCGACGAGCGGGGGCATCTCCAGAGGCAGCAGCCTCCCATCCACGCGAATCGTCGGGGGGCACCCCACGCATATATGGAGATCAGAAGCCCCCTCCGCCACCACACGCTCCAGCAACTCCTTCATGTCAACCATGACCTATCACCTCATTTCTGGTTATAGTAAATGTTTTTGTCAAAAAGCAATGCTTTTCTCTTTTTTATTTCTGCCTCGGCCGCCCGCGAGGCGGCCGCCATCACCCTGATGAGGGGGACGCCGCGCTTTGATGCCAGGCGGGCGCAGTCGTCGTGCTCGGGCGAGACGCTGACATGGCCGTCCGGCCGCTTCGCCAGCTTCACCCGCACGCGCCCGTAGGGCGTCCGCGCGCTCACCACCACCCTCGGGAGAATCAGGCGCTGCGCCTCGCTGAACCGCACGCCGAGCGTCGTGCTCTCCATAAAGATGATATCCGCCACGAGGGGTATCTTCTCCGGCGCGCACAGCACCGTGAGGAGCTGCCCGGGCCTGTTCTTCTTCATCATGATCTGAGTGATATACACATCGAGCGCCCCGCCGGCATACAATCTTCCGCTCAGGTAGTCGTAAATGGCGGGCGACATGTCATCTATCTCGGTTTGGACCACCCCCACCGCATCCGTTTCGCAACAATCCCCCCCCTGGCCAATCACGAGGCGCAGGAGATTCGGAAATTCCTTGAACTGCTCCCCGCCCGCCCCGTAGCCCACATGGGTTATCCTCATCGCCGGCATCTGCCCGATCCGATTCGCGCAGGCCTTTAAAATGGCGGCACCGGTGGGGGTAACCATCTCGCCGTGGATCCTGTGCTGATAGACCGGCATGCCCCTCATGAGCTCGGCCGTCGCGGGCGCGGGAACCGGCAACGTCCCGTGCGCGCACTCCACCGTGCCCGAATTCCAGGGGAGCGCCGAGGAATAGATTTCACTCACGCCCAGCGCGTGCAATCCGGCGAGCGAACCAATCACATCAACAAGCGCATCAACCGCGCCGAGCTCGTGGAAATGTGCGCGGGCGAGCCTGGTCCTATGAACCCTCGACTCCGCCCGTGCCAGTTCCAGGAAGGCCCGCTCGGCTCCCGCGCTGACACGCTCCGGGAGCTTGCTCCGCCGCACGATCGCGAGGATGTCCCTGATCCCGCGGACCCTCTTCCCCGCTCCTGGCTCAACACGAACGATGACCCTCGTCCCCCCCAAACCGCCGCGCGTCACGCGCCGCGCATCGAGCCGATATCCCCTCACGGGGACACGGCTGAGGGCGCGCTCGAGCTCCTTCAGTTTCAAGCCGGCATCGAGGAGCGCCCCGAGAATCATGTCGCCGCTGACCCCGGCGAAACAGTCGAAATAGGCAATTTTCATATACCGATGACCCGTCATTCGTCGCTCGTCGTTCGTACTTCGCATCTCGTTGCTAATCCCGATATACGAACCACGAATCACGAACGACGATTTATAAGGGCTGCGGCATAGCCCGCGCCGAACCCGTTGTCTATATTCACCACCGTGACCCCCGCAGCGCAGCTATTGAGCATCCCGAGGAGCGCGGCGATCCCTCTGAAACTCGCCCCATAACCGATGCTCGTCGGCACGGCGATCACGGGCGCGCCCACGAGCCCCCCCACCACGCTCGGCAGCGCCCCCTCCATGCCCGCGACGACAATGATCACCTGCGCGCGGGAGATCTCACGGATCTTACCGGCCACCCTGTGCAAACCCGCGACGCCCATGTCGTAGAACCGCGCTACCCGATTCCCCATCATCTCCGCGGTCACCGCCGCCTCTTCCGCCACCGGAGCGTCCGAGGTTCCCGCGCTCACCACGGCGATAAATCCGCGCGCCTTCCGAAGCTTCCGCTGCTCAACCGTCACCACCCTGCCGCGCGCGTGGTACACCGCCCCCCGGAACCGCTCGCGCAGGCGGCGGTACACCTCCTCCGAGGCCCTCGTCGCCAGAAGATTCTCTCCGGTCGAACAGATGCGCCAGGCGATTGCGTCAATCTCATCGAGCGTCTTCCCCTCGCAGAAAATCACCTCGGGGAATCCCTGTCTGAGCGCCCGGTGCCGATCCACGGTGCTGTGGCCGATCTCCTCGAACGGGAGATGCCTCAGCTTCTCCATCGCCGCCGCCACCGAAAGTTTCTTGCGGGCAACGTCTGAGAGAAGTTTCTTTATCAGGGATGGATTCATCATTTTTCGTGATGCGTCGTTCGTGAAGCGTGAAGCGCCTATAATGATTCACGCTTCACGTTTCACGCCTCACTCTTCACTAGTTTCAACCCGGGGGCGATGTCGAGGGACCAGTCGTCCCGCGCCCCGTCCGTGTACTTCCGGTATCCGAGTGCCGCCACCATCACCCCGTTGTCGGTACAGTACTCTTTCGGCGCGCAGCGCAGCTCGATCCCGATCGTCAGAGCGCCCTCACGCAATCGTCGCCTCAGTGATTCATTCCGGGCAACGCCCCCCGCGAGCATGATGCACCTGGCGCGCGCGCTGCGCGCGGCGTGCAGCGTTTTCTTCAGCAGCACCTCTATCACCGCCTCCTGAAAACCACGCGCGACACCGTCAATCTCATCCGCGCTCAGCGGTTTCCCCGCATGCTTCTTCAGCCAGTAGAGGACCGCCGTCTTCAGGCCGCTGAAGCTGAAATTCAAGTCGCCGCTCCCCAAGAGGGGGCGGGGGAAACTCACTCGCTCGCAGGCCGCGCGGCCCGTGCCGGGGTCCGATCCGCAGTGCATCGCACGAGCCTCTACCGCGGGGCCGCCGGGGAACGGGAGACCGATCATGGATGCGACCTTATCATACGCTTCACCGACCGCGTCATCCTGCGTCTGACCCAGGATCTCATAGCGCCCCCACCCCCTGAGGAGCGCGAGGAGCGTGTGCCCCCCGGATACCACAAGCGCGAGGGCGGGGAACTCCACATCGCCGGCGAGGGAACACGAATATATATGAGCCTCGATATGGTTGACGCCGAGCGCGGAAACGCCGAGGCCGTACGCGAGCCCCTTCGCGAAGCTCACGCCCGAGAGCAGGCAGCCCGCGAGCCCCGGCCCCCTCGTTACGGCGACCAGCTCGATCTGCGGGAGGCTCACCCCCGACTCACGCACGCACTTCTGGAGCATCGCACCGAGCAGGCGAAGGTGCTGGCGAGAGGCGAGTTCCGGGACGACACCCGCGTACGGTGCGTGGATATCTTCCTGGGACGCGACCGCCTCTGATAGAATCCGTTCACCATCCTCAACCAGCGCGATACCGGTCTCGTCGCATGAAGTCTCTATGCCCAGAACCAACACAATGATCCCCTTAACCTGTTCTATTCACCAACCGCTGATATTCTGCCTACCCGCCTTCAACGTTTTCTATCCACGGATTACACCGATTGCAACCACAGCAAAAGTTGAAAGTATAAGGTTTAAAGTGTACGTGCATCCTTTTGCTTTCAGCTTTAGGCTGTTTTTACATCCGTGAAAATCAGTGAAATCCGTGGATGTAACCTTTTATTATTGGAATCCGCTCAATCCGGAGAATCCGCGGCTACTATTATTCTTTCATGAATTATTCAGGTTAATTATATGGTAGAGGGTTGAGAGTTGAGGATGTTGATACTGCATGGCCCCCAACGCTCCGCACGCATCGCCCGACTCAATAAGTAATCTTCAAGTTATAGCAGCTATGTACCGGCTGTCATTCCCGCCCCGTTTTCACGGGGTAAACTGCAGCGGGAATCCAGCATAGAATCTGGACTCCTGCTTCCGCAGGAGTGACAGATGCTAAAACATCCACCCCTAACCGACCCATTACCTCAATACTCAGCCTCACAGGGCATTCGGTCTCTTGGCCGTTCCCTTCTTCGCGTGCAATGTATCGCTGCCGCGCCCGGGGGATGAACCCCTGTGCGCGAGGAGGCCCTGGAGCAGATCAACGGCTCTCTCCAGCTGCACATCGGTCACGTCGGAGAGCTTTTTGAGCTCCTCCTTCTCCTCGTCCATATCCTTGCTGTCGGGGTTATCGCTGATCATCTTCTCAAGCCGGTGCTTGACGAGCAGCTGTATTTCTTCTTCATCGGTCAGTTCCACAACAATGTCAGGCTCGATTCCGATTTTCTGGATACACCTCCCCTTTGGCGTGAAGTACTTCGCGGTGGTCAATCTCAGCGCGGAGCCGTCCGGGAGGGGCAGCACGCTCTGCACCGAGCCCTTGCCAAACGTCGTGCTCCCAAGAATAATCCCCCTCCCCCAATCCTGCACCGCTCCGGCAACGATTTCCGAGCCGCTGGCGCTCCCCTTATTCACCAGTACCACCAGCAGGCAGTCCGGAAACGCAGCCTTCCCGGGAGATTTGAATTCAATATTCTGCGTCCTGAGCCGCCCCTTCGTGTACACCAGGAGCTTCTCGCCGCCGATGAATTTGTCGGCGATCTCAATGGCGACCTGGAGCAACCCTCCCGGATTGTTGCGGAGGTCAAGGATGAGCGCGCGCATCCCCTTCTTTTTCAGATCCTGGATCGCCTTTTCAAAATCGCGCCCCGTGCGCTCCTGGAACTGCGTCATCCTCAGGTACCCGACACCGTCCTTGACGACCTTCGCGTCCTTGATGCTCTGGATCTGAATGTTCGCCCTGGTCATGGCGAATGGGAGCAGCTCCCCCGTCCCCGACCGCATCACCGTGATGCGCACCACGGTTCCCGGGGGCCCCCGCAGCTTCCGCACCGCTTCGACAAGGCTGAGGTCCTTGGTGGATTTACCCTCGATTTCGATGATGCGGTCACCTGCCCTCACGCCCGCCTTGAACGCGGGGGTATCCTCAATGGGAGACACCACGATCAGGAACTGATCCCTGATGGTAATCTCAATTCCCAGTCCGCCGAACTCCCCTTCCGTCTCAACCTTCATCTCCTTGTAGATTTCCTCATCCATGAACTGGCTGTGCGGATCGAGCGCGGCGCACATCCCCTTGAGCGCGCCGTAGGCCAGCTCGCTCTCCTTCACCTCCCGGTAATAGTTACTCTGGATGAGATCCAAGCCGCAGACAAAAAGGTCCAGATCTCTCTTGAGCGGCGCATCGGCGGCAGGGCTCGAGAAGGGGGCCGCAGTGAAGAGCAGATACCATGCCCCGAGACTCGCACACACCACCGCCGCTGTGTTACGCGTACGCACGGTCACTCCCTCTCCTGGGGGTTGATGATGCGGATGCCTTTAATCAGATCGATTGCGCGCTGCACCATGGGATCCAACGGCTTTTCCTCTTTCTTCTCTTTTACCTTTTTCTTCTCGGGCTTTTTCTCTTCAGCGGTTTCAGGGGGCAGCGGGGGGATCGGCACCTCGATGTCCGGGTCAAGCCCTTCGTCCTGAATTTCCTGCCCATCCGGCGTTTCATAGACCGCAGTGATCATCTGTATCACCGAACCGTCCTTGAGGTTGAAGGAGCCCTCCTCAAAGGCGCAGCCGAAACTCTTCTGCCCCATGAGCATGCCCCCTTTTCTCCCCTGGAACGCTCCCGCGAGCACCTCCGCGGCGCCGCTCGTCCCACCGTTGATGAGCACCACAAAGGGCCCCCTCTCAAAAACCGGTTTTGACTGCGATCTGAATTCCTTGCTGGTCCCCTCAGCCCTCCCCCTGAGCGTGGTGATGAGTTCCCCCTGGGGGAGGAGGAGCTCGGCAACGGCTATGGCGGCAGCAGTGTCACCCGCCGGGCAGTCTCTCAGATCTATGATGAGACCGTTCGCTCCCACTGCCTTCAGCTTTTTTAAACAATCCACGATGCCGGGAGCGGTGTGCGGGTCGAAGCGCGTGATGCGGAGCAGCCCTACCTTCTCCGCAAGCATCTCTGAGCGCGCCGGGGGTCCATCGATCTTCCCCGGCCTGATGGTGAGGTTGAGGAAATCGCGCTCGCCCCGCCGCGCCACCTGTAGGAGGAGTTCCTTCGAGGCGCTCCCCCTGAACTGATGCACGAGCTCGTCGAAGGGGCGCTCCTCTACAGACTCCTCACCGATCTTGAGGATGATATCGCCGCTCTTAAGGCCGCTCTTCCATGCCGGCCCATTCTCTATTGGCGCGACCACCGTGAGAAGCTTGTTCTTATACGCGACCTCCAGGCCGTACGTGCCAAGGTCCTGGGGAGGAGCCCCGCCCGCGGGAGTTACCTTCGGTTCCGGGGGAGGGATGTAATGACTGTAGCTGTCGAGAGACGCGAGCATCCCCCTCAGCGCGTCCTGTATGAGTTTCTCGGAGCTTACCTTCTCGATGTAATCCCGCTGAATGATCGTGATCACATCGGAGATGATATCGAGGGTCTTATAGATATTTGTCTCTCCGGCCTGAAGCGAGGCATCATGTGAGCAGACGAATATGGCGCCAGACGCAATCAGAACTAACACACACAGAAATCGTGCTATCCCTAACCTCGTTCTCATCGTATCTCCCTTGATTATCTCATTAGCCATGCCATGTTTTTGATTTTGTGCTTCTGCTCTGGGATTTATTTTGGATTTGTGATTTTACCCGCCTGCCCCCGCCTGCCGGACGGGCAGGGGTCGGGCAGGGATTTGGGATTTTCTTTTCTGCTCAGGGCTCTCTTCGCTGCCTTGCAGATATCCTCCACCGTCAATGCGTACTTCCGGAGCAACTCATCCGGCTCCCCGGACTGTCCGAACTTGTCGTGGATACCCACCATTTCAACCGGAACCGGGCAGTGACGGACGACCGCGTCGGCCACCGCGCTCCCGAGACCGCCGATCACTGAGTGCTCTTCAGCGGTCACCAGGGCGCCGCATTTTCGCGCCGCGCTGAAGACGGCCTGATCATCGAGCGGCTTGATGGTGTGCATATTTAAGACTACCGCCTCAATTCCTTCAACCGCCAAACGGCGCGCCGCCTGGAGAGCATGTGCGAGCATGATCCCGCAGGCGATAATCGCCAGATCCGTACCCTCCCTCATGCGAGCCGCTTTCCCGATGGTAAAGCGGCCCCCCTCATCCGTCACCTGTTCCGTTTTGGGCCTGCTCGTCCGGATATAGACCGGCCCCTTCAGTTCAGCGGCTGCGAATACTGCCTTCTTCGCCTCGAGCCAATCGCACGGCACGATCACCGTAAAATTGGGAATTGCCCTCATGAGCGCTATGTCCTCCACACACTGATGGGACATACCATCAGCCCCCACCGTGAGGCCGCCATGGCTCCCGACGATCTTCACATTCGCCCTCATCGCCCCGAGGGAATTACGCAGCTGCTCCCAGCAACGCCCGGCGGCAAAGATGGCAAAACTGGAGGCGAATACCGTCTTGCCCGAGAGGGCAAGGCCGACCGCCATGTTCACCATATTCTGCTCGGCGATCCCCGCATTAAAAAAGCGCTCGGGGAAAACCTTGGCGAACATGCCCGTTCGCGTCGATTCGGAGAGGTCGGCGTCGAGCACCACGACGTTCTGGTTCCTCTTGCCCAGCTCGACCAGCGCCTCACCGTAACCGTCCCGTGTCGCCTTGAGCGTGGCCATCCGCCTATCCCTCACCAAGTTCCATGAGCGCCTGCCTGGCTTCCTCCGGAGAGGGAGCCACGCCATGCCAGTTGGCCTTGGACTCCATGAATGAGACACCCCGCCCCTTTATCGTATGCGCCACGATGGCGGCAGGCTTCCCTTTTACCCCCGCGGCCCAATCGATCGCCGGAATGATCTGGCCGAAGTCGTGCCCGTCGATCTCCTTAACCTCCCAGCCGAAGGCACGCCACTTCTCGGGGATCGGTTCCGGATTCATGACATCCTGGATCCTTCCGTCTATCTGAAAGCCGTTGAAATCAATGATGGCGCACAGGTTGTCGAGCTTATAGTGCGCCGCCGCCATCGCCGCCTCCCACACCTCTCCTTCTTGAAGCTCTCCGTCCCCCAGGATGGCGTACACGCGGTAGTGCTTCCCGTCAAGTCTGCCGGCAAGCGCCATACCAACCGCTATCGATATGCCCTGCCCCAGAGAGCCGGTGGATGCCTCAACGCCGGGGGTTCTCGTCATGTCCGGATGCCCCTGGAGGATTGATCCCATCTTCCGGAGGCTGAGGAGGGTGCTCTTGGGGAAATAGCCGCACTCCCCCAGCACGGCGTACAGCGCGGGGACGGAGTGCCCTTTTGAAAGCACCACTCTATCCCTGTCCCTCCAGCGTGGATCTTTTGGGCGGTGATTCAATCTTGTGAAATAGAGGGCGGTGAGTATATCGCTGATCGAGAGGGAACCGCCAGGATGGCCCGAGCCGGCCCTGGCAAGCATCTTGATGATGCTTCGCCGCACAGCCCTCGCCCGCTCTTCCATTTCTCGTATGACGGAAGCCGTTACGGGGCGCTCGCTCGCTTTTATTGTATCTGGCATCTTTTCCACCTTATACACGTCACGAAGGGGGGAGGGTGATAGTACCAATGCTCGCGCGGACTGTCAATTTCAAATGCGCGCTGGGAGCTTCCCTATTTTCACCAGGAACCCTCACTGTTTTACCACGGAGGACACAGAGATTGACGTGTGACACAGATTCACACAGATAGACACAGATGAACGCAGATTATTCAGTGGTAAAAAGATCATCATGCAGTTTGAAAAACTTTCTCAAATGAAAAAGTTTTGCACACTTGTAATACAGATCCTGCCGGCAGGCAGAGATACACACAGATTAATCTCTTTCCAGAAACCAGAAACTAGAAACTGTTGTTGCTGTTGTAACAATCTCCGTGATCTCCGAGGCCCTCCGTGGTCCCTGCCCGTCCCTGTCTGCCGACAGGCAGGCGGCAGGCGGGTCCGTGGTGAAAATGTTGTATTTTACTGCGCCTTTGCTTTGTAATCCGCTCTGACGCTATTGAAGAAAGTAATGGCGGCGGCCGTCCGGTAATCCGGGTATGTCCACGGCCATGGATGGTAACTCCCCTTTTCATACCACAGCATCGGCTGGGCGTAAATCCCCCCCCCGAGATATGTGCGGCAGGTCGCGTCCTTTGTCGAGGCGACGACGAGCTTGCTCAAATCGAGGTAGCCGGGGTCAACGTTCGCCCTCCTCCTGCCCCCGACAGAGAGGCACGCCTCGAGCTCATTGCTCATCACCTTGGCCTCCCGCAACGTATCCGGGCGGACCGGCGCGCCGAAGGCGACAAACTGCCTCTTCAGGTGAGGGCCGATCTCGCGCTCGTAGTAATTGGTGAAATCAAAATCGAACAGCTCGCTCCTGTGCGCCACGGCCCCCCAGAGCTTTTCGACCTCTCCTATGAGATCTTCCATCGCCGGAGCGCCGGGGGCGAGCAGCCCCGCCACGAGTATGACATTGCCTTTTTCGACTACCTTACCCATAGATTTCGCCGCGGATGGAACTAGATTTAGTTGCGCCCTATGGCCGCACTGTGCCCTCAGTGGTTACAACTTCGATCCGAATGCCCGCTTCCCGAGGTAAGAAAAAATCCCCGGATGCTTCGTCATATTGTCATACGAAAAGAGCGCCACGCCGCCCGCGCCCAGGCTGCGGCAGTCCTTTATCTGCGCGAGGAGGGCGCCGGGGGAATCGAGCAGCTTGTAGGCCCCCAGGCCAATGATGACCCTGTCTTTCGCAACGGGCGCGGCGTTCAGGAGTGACTCGGTATTCTTCTTCGCGACGCTTCTGGCGCTGCTATAGTTCATTGGCACGGCGAAGTCAATGAGCTTCTCGCGGAGCCAGCGGGGCCAGTCCTGAAACGTGAGGGAGCGATACTTTTTCTCATCAGCTACTGCTGCGACAGATAACTTTTTACCCCGCCTGTGCACAACCACCGCGGCCTCCCTGACAAATTCGCTCACCTGGTCCCGCCGCCACTCGTCCCAGAGGGCGCGCTGTGAGGCAGTGCATCCGAGAGGGTTCACCCCGTAAATCTTTTTAAACCTCGCGATACTCGTCCGGCCATACCCGAAACCCACTTTCCCCTTCTCGTCGTAGGGAAAGCGCGTGTAGTCGAGATGGATACCGTCAATGTCAGGATACTGTTCAAGGATTTCTTCTATGATGGAAATGAGATAGTTCCTCACCCTCGGGTCGCCCGGATCAAGCCAGTAGCCCCCGTCGGGGAGGGATGCTTTGGTGTAGTCGAGGAGCGAACGCCCCCTGTTGTCACAGGTAACTGCCGTCCTCCCCAGCTTACGAATGATCTTCGCATCAGCGTTTCCCCACACCCGGAACATGTTGACCCACGCATGCACCTGTATGCCTTTCGTGTGTGCAAGGTCAATTGCAATCTGCAGAGGGCTTGTTTTCTCTTTTGTGTAGAATTCATGGTAGGGAGCAGGATCAGCGAGTTTCGACTGGTACCAGGCTTTGTTGCCGCGATATACCTGTACGAAAACCGTGTTGAATCCGGCGATCCCCACACGATTGACCATCTCCTCAATCGTGCCACGGTTGGAAAGAGTGGAATTGATCCCCTCGCACTCCGCCCAGATTCCGCGGACTTCGTTGCGTCCCTTGCTGCCGCTCAGGCCCAGCGGCAATGCACCTTGGATGCCCAGGAGTGCGATCACGGCACACTCAGTGAGGGAAGGCATATCTTGTGGTCCTCTTAACCCGAATTATTCATCTCCCCAATTGCAGGGGTTCCCTGCCTACCGGCAGGCAGGGATTTATCGAACCCGCCATAGAAACGGGTCGCGCGTTTTACATGGCAAGCTTGATATTTGCCCGCCTATGGCGGGGGGGAGGTTAGGGGTTGAACTACTGTTAAAAGCTCAAGGCCGAAAGTTGAAAGTCGATATACCTTACGCTTCGAACTTTAAACTTCTGCCTGCGGTCAAGATACCCCGGTCAGAACCTCACACCCGGACTCAAGTTTGGCTGGTTCTCCCATGGCTCAGGCCGCGCCCAGGGGATGGAAGATCCCCCCTCCGGCGTCGAGCAACCTGAAAGGATTGCCAGTAAAGTCGCAAGGCATATGATACTCAGGACCAATCGAACGTGGCACATTATGTCACTATCCTATCGCCATTATCTTAACGTGTTATTGTAATACCCCTCCACTCAGAAATCAACTAATTCTGCCTCTCCAGAAATTGCGCATAACCGATTACAACCTTCACCAACCGGGCGCGCGTCAATCAGAAATGGCAATCTTGCGATATCTGAAAACGAGAATGCGGACAAGATTCCTGAATATCGAAGAATGAGCTTTGCCAAAACGCCGAAAATTGTACTATCGTTAGTAAAGGTAGCAAAGGCTTCTGCGGAATGGTATATTTGAGGTATTCGATCAGGCGGAGGATGCATGGCAGCGAGGTTGCTTTTGTAAGAAAGGGCAAAATGAAGAGGGTGTTTTTTTATTCGCTTATTTCTTCTCTGGTCTTGATTGCGGGTATCGCCTCCGCCCAGGAGCTACAGATCTGGTGCGTGTGGGCCAACGGCCACTCGGGGATCGGCACCGTGATCAAGGGGCCGGGGACGGGCGGGAAGGTCGTCCTCTTCGACGAGGGCGGTGGTGCTGACTGGGCGGCCTACGCGAAGGACCTTTGTACTTCCGTGGGGATCAGCAACGTCGACTACTGCGTCGCTACCCACTACGACAGGGACCACATTTACGGCATCGACGATTTCGTCTCGGACATGGGTGGGCAATCCCACTTTGGCACATACTATGACCGTGGCGGCAGCTATGACTATGATGGTGATGCCATCGACGCGAACTACATAGTCACCGTTTCTGGGAAGAGGGCGACCGTCATGGTCAACCCTGCATCGGACATTGACCTCGGCAACGGCGCGATCCTCCGCTTCCTCACCGTCGGCGCGCCGGACGATCCCGGCCCGACGAACACCCTCTACGTCAGGGGCAGGCCGGATGTCACCAGCGGCATGAGCGAGAACGACAAGTCCATCACCTGCCTGGTGACCTACGGCGGGTTTGACATGTACCTTGGGGGCGACGCCGAGGGGACGGACGAGGGGCAAGTCGCCCTTGTGAAAGGCGACCTCGGTCGCCACGTGGACGTGATGCTCGTGGACCATCATGGTTCAGATACCAACGGCATCAGCTCTCCGACGTTCCTCGGCAGCATGGACCCGGAAATCGCCGTCATCTCCGTCTGGTCCAACTCCTATGGCCATCCCAGGGAAACGACCGTAGAGAATTTCACCGCGGTGGTGGATTCAGGCGTCATGAGCATCATCCGCCTGTATCCGGGCGATAGCGGCGGCACGGGCTGGGCCCCCGAGACGCCGAGTCCTCCGCGCTTCACCACCAACCGCCACGCGTACATTCATACGGATGGCAGCACCTATTCCGTCGAGGCGGTGCTGCCGGGCAGCACCCCCACGCCGCTTATCACCGGTCATCTGACGGACGACCCGGGCCTCGCACCCACACCAACACCGAGGCCAGAGGATCTGTGGCCCATGTTCCACAACGATGCCCTTCATGCGGGAAAGAGCACCCTCTCGGGACCGCGCGCCCCTGTGTTTGTCTGGAGCTATGTCTCCGCCGATGACATCAATTCGTCCCCCGCGCTGAGCGGGACCAGTTCAGTCTACATAGGCTCCCGAGACCGTAATCTTTACGTCATCGATTCCCCCGGCAACCTGCTGTGGAGCTACGAGATCTACGAGGGCGCCTACACCGCTCCCCTCTCTTCATCCGCCGCGGTGAGCACCCAAACGGTGTACATCGGCTCGGATGACAACGTGCTCTACGCGCTGCGGCAGGACGACGGGTTGCTGCTCTGGAGCTACGGGACGGGGGGCGACATCTCCTCCTCGCCGACTTTCGATCCAACCTCCACGGTTTATGTGGGTTCTGAAGACAGCCGGCTCTACAGTCTCAACTCTGTTGGTTCTCTGTTGTGGAGTTACGAGGCCTCCGAGCCTATCGCTTCGTCGCCTGCGATAAGCACCGACACGGTGTACGTTTGTTCTGATGACAACCGTCTCTACAGCGTAACCAATCTCACCGGTGTGCTCTCATGGAGCTATGTAACCGGAGATAAGATATCCTCCTCACCTGCGGTGAGCGGGACAGAGACGGTCTATATCGGTGCACGGGACAACACCCTGTATAGCATCAGCTCCGCGGGAGCGCTGGTGTGGAGCTACGGGATGGCGGGGGATATTCTCTCCACGGCGGCATTGAGCACCGACAAAGTCTGTGTCGGTTCATATGACAATGTGCTCTACGCGCTGTGGCAGAGCGGGGGACTGTCCTGGAGTTACGAGACGGCGGACGACATCGACTCTTCTCCCGCGGCGGACGCGGTGGATGCGGTGTGTGTGGGGTCTGGAGATGGCATTTTCTACAGCGTTGACTCGCTCGGGAGGCTCCAGTGGAGTTACGAGACGACAGCGCCGATACGCTCATCGGTCGCGATAGGCACCGACACGGTGTACATCGGCTCCCAGGACAATGTCCTGTATGTCATTGCCGAGGCAACGTCCACCCCCACACCGACGAGCACACCCACACCGACAAAAACACCGACAAACACACCGACAATAACGCCCACGAGAACCCCGACTCGAACTCCCACGGCGACGCCGACGATCACACCCACGCCGACAGAAACACCGACCTGGGATCCGAGTATTCCGACATATACCCCCACCGAGACCCCCACGATCACCGCGACCCCGACCATAACACCCACACCCTATGCGGACTGGCCGATGTTTCGTCATGATGCGAGGCATACCGGGCTGAGTAATTATGAGGGGCCGTCCATACCAGTATTCGCATGGAGCTATGTGACCGAGAGTTCGGTGGATTCTTCTCCCGCGATCGGTGCCACAGGGGAAGTTTATATCGGCTCTGGTTGGGGTGGCAATAATCTCTACGCGATGAATTTTGACGGCGTGCTCAACTGGAGCTATAAGACTGGGAGTGAGATATATTCCTCTCCCGCGATCGGCAGTGACGGGAGGGTGTATGTCGGCTCCGGTTATTATGACAAGAATCTCTACGCATTTAACCAGAACGGCGTGCTCAACTGGAGCTATAAGACTGGGAGTCAGATATATTCCTCTCCCGCGCGGGGCAGTGACGGGAGGGTGTATGTCGGCTCTGCCTGGGGTGATAATAATCTCTACGCATTTAACCCGAACGGCGCGCTCAACTGGAGCTATAGGACTGGTGCTGCTGTATATTTCTCCTCTCCCGCGCGGGGCAGTGACGGGAGGGTGTATGTCGGCTCTGAGGATTATAGATTCTACGCGATTAATTCTGACGGCGCGTTCAACTGGAGCTATCGGACTGGGAGTTATATAGAGTCCTCTCCCGCCCTGGGGAGTGACGGGAGAGTATACGTCGGCTCTGAGGATTATAGATTCTACGCGATTAATTCTGACGGCGCGCTCAACTGGAGCTATAAGACTGGGAGTGAGATATATTCCTCTCCCGCGATCGGCGCCACAGGGGAAGTTTATGTCGGCTCTGGGGATTATAGATTCTACGCGATTAATTCTGACGGCGTGCTCAACTGGAGCTATAAGACTGGGAGTGAGATATATTCCTCTCCCGCGCGGGGCAGTGACGGGAGGGTGTATGTCGGCTCTGCCTGGGGTGATAATAATCTCTACGCATTTAACCCGAACGGCGCGCTCAACTGGAGCTATACGACTGGTGCTGCTATATATTTCTCCTCACCCGCGATGGGGAGCGACGGGAGGGTGTATATTGGCTCTGGGGATAGCGCTCTCTATTGTATCGAGCAACCGCCGACCGAGACACCTACACGAACACCCACTCCGACAAAGACGCCGACGATCACGCCGACAGCTACGAACACTCCGCTCCCCATGCCAACGGCCACTCCCACCCGGACCCCCACTGCTGCCCCAACAAGTACGCCCACGCATACAGCATCACCGCTGCCGACGCCCACTCCGTCCGGCCTCGTGGTCACGCTCAACAAGCAGATTGCTTCGCCAGGGATGGTGGTGGTTGCCCGCGCGAAGATCCCCCCGGTCCCCCCGAGCAATCCCGTAGATGCCTATATTCTCGTGCGCTATCCCTCGGGACAAATCTACTCCGTGATGTTCGACGGCGCTGTCATGAAAGGTGTTTTCCCCTGCGCAACGGGAGTGCGCACGCTGGGCAATGGATGGTCGGGCGACCTTTTCAGCCACAGGGTATGCAGGGAGGCGATGGAAGGCATCTACACCGTGGGGCTCATTCTGATGCCAGAAGGAATGCCGATGAGTCTCTGCAAAGCCGTCACTTACAACCTGATGAATGTCACTATAGTGAAGTAGTTATAAATGCTGCTTCTCTGCCGATTGGTTTCTTCGCCCTCTCCAATCCCGCAAGACTGCGCAATCCTCCGGCTCTGTGTCCCCCGATAATGCTCAGGATCTGCATCGGGCTACATTTATCGCGACCATCACACTGAAACCACCAACCAGAAATACCCGATAGCGCGGGAATACACGTAATGAGTGGGGAGGTCATATAGTTTTTGTTTTTGGAATTGCGTTCATCCGCGCACATCCGCGGCTAAACTTGTGTTCAGTGAATTCAGTGTCCCTGCCCGCCGGCAGGCAGGTCTGTGGTGAAAATTACTCTCTTCTGCTTTTCCCCCTTGCGCCGATTGCAAATGGGCTTATAATATGTAGATTCGCCATAGGCATACCTGAAAGAAAGGCGCTCACATGCTCTCGTTCTTCCGCCGCAGGATGAAGCTCATCCTCTGGATTCTCGTCGTCGTCGTCATTGTCACCTTCATTCCCTGGGGGGTCGGGGTTCGCATGCGGTTCCGCGGCGAGAAACGCCTCAGCGCCGCCGGCGAGCTCTTCGGCAAAACCGTGTCCCGCCCCGACTTCGACGACGCCTGCATGGCCATACGCACGGACAGCCTCCTGCGCCGCGTGCAGATGAACGACGCCGAGATCAGTCAGCGCGCCTGGGAACGACTCCTCATGCTCACACAGGCGCGCAGGGAGGGTATCTCTGTCTCCGACAGGGAGCTTGCCCGCGCGATACGGGCGCAGTTCGGCGGCGAGGGAAGTTTCGACCAGCGGGTGTACGAGAATATCCTCAGAAACATGGGGCTAACCCCCGACGTATACGAAGGGTGGACACGGGAATCCTTGATGATCGCTCGACTCATTGAACTGGTCCGCCTGACGGCCTGGATGCCCGATGAAGAGCTGGAGCGCCGCCGCCGCGAAGAGGAGAGCAGGCTCACCATCAGATACGTCCTCGATGGGATCGGAGAGGCCGAGAAGGGCGTTACGGTCGGCGATGAAGAAATAAAAAAATATTATGATGCCCATATGGGAGAATTCAAATTGCCGCCCACGGTGAGCGCACGCTACCTCCTCATCCCCTCCGGCAGCGCCGGGGAGAAAGCCGCCGTGACCGAGGAGCAGATCACGCAGTACTACAACGATCACCCCCGTGAGTTCGCGCACGAGAAGCGCGTCAGGGCGCGCCACATCCTGCTCAAGATAGAAGGGAAGGACAGGGATACGGCGGAAGCGGCCGCGCGGAAGCTGGCGGATGAGATCAGCGCGAACCTCAAGAAGGGGACGGACTTCGCCGCGCTCGCCCGTAAATATTCACAGGATGAAAAGACAAAGAAAAAGGGCGGAGACCTCGGCTACGTGGAGTCACGTGAGATGCCCAAGGCGTTCTCGGACAAGGCATTCGCCATGAAGGAGGGGGAGACCAGCGACGTCGTCAAAACCCCTATGGGATTCCACATCATCAAAGTAGAAGGCATCCAGGAGGCGGGGACAAAGCCGCTTGATGAGGTCAAAGGAGATATCAAGGCACTTTTGGAACGAGATCAGAAGGAACGCGCACAGGAAGAGACAAAGCGCGCGGCGTACGCCCGGGCAGTGGATATCTCGCTCGCGCTCGTTGACAATCCCAAATTAGATGACCTCGCAAAGAAATATTCACTCGAAATCAAGGAGACGGGGCCTTTCACTGAAAACGGCACGGCGAAGGGAATCCCGGCCGGAGGAGAATTCGCCAGGGCGGCATTCAAAACAGATATTGGTTCATTCAGCGACATAGTCGAAATCCCCGATAAGGGCTACTGCATCATCGTCCCGAAAGAGAAAACGGAGGAAAAAACCCAGCCATTCGAGGAGGCGCGCGCGGAAATCGCCAAGAAGCTCAGGGAGCAGAAGGCAAAGGCCAAGGCCAACGAACTCGCCGCTGCGCAGCGTGCGCAGGTCGAAAAGCGGATGAAGGACGAAAAGCTCGACTTCGCCTCCGCCTGCAAGGCCCTCTCGATAAAGGCCGAGGAGAGCACATCGTTCACGCCGAGAGGATTCATCCCCGGAATCGGATTTGAGCCACAGCTCTGCGCCGCCGCTTCCAAACTAAAGGTGGGGGAACTCAGCGCGGTCTTTGATATCGCAAAGGGGAGCTGCTTCTTCTCACTGATGAAACGGGAGGAGCCCCCCGCCCAAGATAAGACTCTGGGAGCCGAGGGGTTCGCCCGGCGCGCCATGAACAGGGAAGGGGGCAAAATTGTGGGTGAGTGGAGCAAGTGGGTCCACGATCAGGCCAAGATGGTTGACTACACCTCGGCGGCTGCCCGATCGTCTGAGAAACCCGAAGAGTCTGAAGAGTAACCGAGGGCGAGCATCTCCTCCCGAATCTAACTTCAACAGAATAAACAAATTAACTTATAACCACAGATAAACACAGATGTGAAAATGGTTATTGGTTTCTAACCTGATCTATTCACCAACCGCTGATAGTGTGGCTACCTGCTTTTAACGTTTTCTATCCACGGATTACACTGATTGTAAACACAGCAAAAGGTTGAAAGTATAAAGTTCAAAGTGTAAGTGCATCCTTTTGCTTTCAGCTTTAAGCTTCAGGCTGTTTTTACATCCGTGGAAATCAGTGAAATCAGTGGATGCAACCTTATTTTACTAGAATCCGCTCAATCCCTGCCTACCGGCAGGCAGGCGCAGACTCCGCGGTTACTTACTGCTTGTTATGGGCCACCGTACTAATTACCTGTCTTCGGTGCCGGCGTGGCAACCTCTTCCTTGGAAACCGTCCTCGTCACGCGGTCAACGAAGAACGCGCTCCGCAATCCCTTGGGCGTCTCCTTCACCCTGATCCTGCCATAGATCTGTACCTTGGCCCCGAGCGGAACGCTCTTGAAACCCTCAGCGTTCGACTCGCTCTTCGAAACATAGCAGGGCATCTGCATCCCTTTCACGGCGAACTTGATCACTTTCTCAGGCGTCAGGCCCGCGGCCTTCTCGCCCTCGCTGAAATTCTCATCGAAGCCGCCGTACGCCCCCTCGAACCAGATCGACCGTTCAACGAGTTTCTCCGGCTCACCCGTGATCGCTTCGGGAGAGACCTGCTGGTAGTGTTCCTCCGCGAGGTTCTTCCCCTCGGCGAACATATCCTCGGGAGAATCTTGCCTCCCCCATCCTTTTTCAATCTTTATGACGTTGAAGTAATACTCGCTCTGTAGCGGCCCGTAGACATACACTCGCTCCTCCCACGACCTCCCGCCGGTATACTTTCCGCGCACCGTCTCCATCGTCCGCTTCTCGTAGACCTTCTGGAGATTGCCTGTAATCCTGATGAGCTCACCCCTCATGCACCCCCCCAGCGCGTCTTCAAGCGATGGGCTCCTCGGGGCGATGCAGGGATAGGGGCATTGCCCGAGCTTGAATTTAAGGTATCGGTCGGGCGTGAGATAGTTCTGGATCTCGATTCGGCTGAATGGATCAACGATCTTTCCAAACGTGTCCTCAAGGGCGACCGGCTGCTCGAGATAGCGCTCCGGTGAGGCATTGAACAGCTGGAACTTCTGCCCGGTGATCGTCTCATCGGCCCTCACCATGAGCGAGCTCACACATACAAGGGCGACTGCGAGCACCAACGCATTCCTCTTCATACCGACCTCCTCTGTTAAAATGACAGACACCCAAGAGCGAATGACAAATACCAAATGACAAATACCAAAAATCAAATGACAGAGACAAAACAGCTCAAACCGGCACTCATACTACCATACTTTTAATCACTAGAGATTGAAAATTCAATGTAAGGCCTCAGTCACAGAGGAAATAAGGAGGATATCCACCGATTTCACGGATTTTATTGAAAAAATTTTGTGGCTGTTCTGTTAATCCGTGCTCATCCGTGTCAATCCGTGGATAAAAATCACTATTTACATAGATTCATTACCCACAGTAACCGACCATTATTATTCAATAGGGGAGTGCGAACGTGGCGCACAGGGCGGCAACCTCGCCCTTCACCGACGCGATCACACGCTCATCGCCCGTATCGCGCACCACACGCGCAATCATGTGGGCGATGAGCTTCATCTCTTCTTCTCTCATGCCGCGCGTCGTCACCGCGGGCGTTCCGAGGCGGATGCCGCTGGTGACGAACGGCTTCTGCCGGTCGAATGGAATCATGTTCTTATTGACTGTTATCCCCGCGGCGTGGAGCGCCAGCGCGGCGTCTTTCCCCGTGATGCCCTGCGGCGTCAGATCAACGAGCATGAGGTGGTTATCCGTTCCCCCCGAGACGAGCCTGAACCCCTGTGCCGCGAGCTCGCCTGCGAGCGCGGCGGCGTTCCTGATGATCCGCTTCTGATAGGCGATAAATTCCTCCCCCTGCGCCTCCCTGAGCGCGACTGCCTTCGCGGCGATCACGTGCATGAGGGGGCCGCCCTGCATGCCGGGGAAGACAGCCTTGTCGAGCTCTTTCGCAAACTTCTGCCGGCAGAGGATGAGGCCGCCGCGTGGCCCGCGGAGCGTCTTGTGGGTTGTGGTGGTCACAAAATCGGCGTGGGGGACCGGCGACGGATGACACCCCGCCGCCACGAGCCCCGCGACATGGGCCATGTCAACCATGAGGAGACACCCCGCCCCTCGCGCGATGTGAGCGAAGCGCTCGTAGTCAATGAGCCTGGGGTACGCGCTCGCGCCCGCGATGATCAGCTTCGGTTTCGCATGCGCGGCCTTCCGCTCGACATCCTCATAGTCAATGAGCTCTGTGTCGCGGCGCACGCCGTAGGAAAATACCTTGTAGAGCTTGCCGGAAAAGTTGACCGGGCTCCCCATGGAGAGATGCCCTCCGTGGGCGAGATCCATGGAGAGAATCGCATCGCCCGGAGAGAGGATGGTGAAATAGACGGCCATGTTGGCCTGGGTGCCTGAGTGAGGCTGGACATTGGCGTGCTCTGCGTGAAAAAGCTCGCGCGCCCGCGCGATTGCCAGCTCCTCGACCCGGTCCACGTTCTCGCACCCGTCGTAGTAGCGCCTGGCGGGGTAACCCTCGGCGTACTTGTTGGTCATTACCGATCCGGTCGCCTCGAGCACCGCGGGACTCGTAAAATTCTCCGAGGCGATGAGCTCTATCTCCGACGACTGCCTCTGCATCTCCCGCTCGATCGCGCTGCACACCTCCGGATCAGTTGTTTTTAGATGGTTCAGATGCAATTTTGTCATTTGAATTTTGTCATTTGTCATTTCTTTTCCAGTCTCTTTATTTTTTCCACGCGCCTCCCGTGCCGGCCGCCCTCGAATGCGGTGCGCAGCCAGACATCCAGGATGCGGCACGCGCGCGCCGGCGGCGTGCGGCCCCCGGAGAGCACGAGCACGTTCGCATCATTATGCCGTCTGCTCAATTCGGCCATCTCCTCATCGAGGCAGAGCGCTGCGCGCACGCCTGCTATCTTGTTGCCCACCATGCTCATGCCGATTCCGCTCCTGCAGATGAGCACCCCGCTCCCGCACTTCCCTGTCGCGACCGCGCGGGCCGCAGGGGCGCCGTAGTCAGGATAGTCCACTGCATCAGCCCTGTCACAGCCCAGGTCATCCACCTCATGGCCCAGGGACATGAGGTACTTTTTTACCGCTTCTTTCAACTCATAGCCGCCGTGATCAGAGCCCAGTGAGATTCTCATAAAAGCGACCGTTTCCCATTCCCATTCCTTCGCCGCAACATATCCCCTGAGGGACCGTCGTTCCTCAGTCCGCCCCACACGCGCACCCGAGGAACGCCTCCAACTCATCCCTCGTGACAACCCCCTCGCGGACAAGGCGCGGCGCCGGCCCGCTCAGATCGACGATGGTGGACTCCCCCCGGCAACGCGTCACCCCTCCCTTCAAAACGATGTCAGCGAGGCCGTCCATCGCCATCACCGCTTCTCCTCCACTCATCGGGGAGGCGCCGCCGCTCCTGTTTGCGCTCGTGGCGACGACCGGGACCCCGGATGTCTCGATCAACGCGAGGGCATTCTCTTCATCAGGGAACCTGAATCCCACGCGCCCCCCGCCCACGTACCGCGCCAGGAGTATGGTGAGAGGGCCCGGCCAGAAGCGCTCCATTACCCTCTCGGCAATTAGGGCGACCTCAACATCGTACCTGAGCATCCCCAGCCTCGAGGAGAGGTAGCACGCGAGGGGCTTGTTCCACGGACGGCCCTTGATCTCGTAGAGACGCTTCACCGCCGATCTGTCCGATGCGTTGCACCCGGCGCCATACACCGTCTCGGTCGGGAATACGACGATCTTTCCCTCCGCGAGCGCCCGCGCGGCCTGTTCGATACGGCTGCGATCTTCGGGCCCTCCGGTGAGCTCAAGTATCTTTGTCCGAACCATCATATTTTTCACCACAGACCTGCCTGCCGGCAGGCAGGGGCACGGAGCGCACAGAGTGGAGGAAAAACCCTTCAGTGTCTTCAGCGGATTCAGTGGTAAAAACTCTTAACCACTGAAGACACTGAAACCACTGAAAATCTATTATGTTTCTCCGTGTCCTCCGTGTCTCCGTGGTGGATCTTTTTAGCGGGTAGTTAATGTTTGAAACATCTCATCCCCGTGAATACCATCGCCACTCCCAGCTCGTTACAGGCGGCGATAATCTCTCCATCCATTTTCGAACCGCCCGGCTGCACGATTGTTTTGACGCCGGCGCGGGCGAGCTCATCAATCGCATCCCTGAACGTGAAGAATCCGTCAGACGCGGCGACGCATCCCTCGACCGGTTTTTTCGCCTTATAGACGGCGAGCCTGGCCGCATCCACGCGGCTCATCTGTCCAGCCCCTATCCCCACCGTTTCTTCTTCGGAAGCGATCACGATCGCGTTGGAGCGCACGTGTTTCACCACCGTCCACGCAAAAAACACCGCTGCGGCCTCCGCGGCTGAGGGCTTCGCCTCTGTCACCTGGGTGATATCCCCCAGCCCGATGGTACCGAGATCCCGCTCCTGGAGGAGCATGCCCCCGGTGATCGAGCGCATCTCGCGCCCGCCCGCCCTCGTGCCCCCCCCGCTCAGCCACGCGGAAAAAGACGGCACCTCGAGAATGCGAAGATTCCTTTTCGCCTTCAGGGCCTCAAGGGCGGCGCCAGTGAAGGCGGGGGCAATCACACATTCAATAAACGACGCGGAGAGCTCCGCGGCGACGTCCTCGTCCACCGCCGCGTTGAACCCGGCGATCCCCCCGTAGGCCGACTCCTGATCAGTTGCCCTCGCCCTCCGGTACGCCTCAACCGGCGCATCGGCCACGGCAACGCCGCACGGGTTCGCATGCTTGACAATGGCGCACGCGGGTCTGCGAAACTCTTTCACAATCTCAAATGCGGTGTCCAGATCAATGTAATTATTGAACGAGAGCGCCTTTCCGCTCAAAAGAACACTCTCCACCACCGATGGCTCACCGCACTCCATGGCCCTGTACACGGCCGCGCGCTGGTGCGGATTCTCACCGTAGCGCAACTCGCCGATCTTATTGAGATCGAGTCTGAGCTCCACCGGCATCACATCGGCAGCGGGCGCAACGAACGCGTAGAGCGTGCGGTGATAGACGGCATCGCAACAGGCAACAGCCTCCAGGGCCTCACGGGCGAGGCGCGCCCGCAACCCTTCTGGAATGATGCCCGCGCCGCGCGCGAGCTCGTCAAGGACAAGCGTGTATCTGGCGGGATTACAGACGACGATCACATCGCGGAAATTCTTGGCTGCGGCGCGCAGGAGGGCATGCCCGCCTATGTCCATCGTATCCATGAACTCGCTCAGATCGGTCACCCCCTCTCCCTGCGCCATGGTGAGGTTGACCGCCACCAGATCAATGTAGTCCCAGCCGAGATGTTCCATCTCGAGCCGGTGAGCCTCGCTCTCTCGCGACGCGAGGATTCCGGCGTGAATTTTCGGATGGAGCGTTTTTACCCGCCCGCCCAGCGCCTCGGCCTGACCCGTGAACGCTGCCACATCGGTCACGGGGATTCCCGCCTTGCGCAACTGCTCCGCAGTTCCGCCTGTTGATATGATTCTGATACCCAGGTTGCTGAGGCCGCGGGCGAAATCCGCTACCCCCTTCTTGTCATGAACGCTGATAAGGGCACAGCGCGCCTGACGCATATGTCCTTCCCCTCCTCACTTCGAAGGCCCAGTCAGGCGAGAGCGACCATCGTCCGTAAAGAGGGTATCCGTGAAGAGGATGCCCTCCGCGGTTTGTCCCTGGTTCTTGACCACCGACTTTCCCAACCTCCCCACCCTGCACCCGCAGCAAGACACTGCCCACGCGAGCAGGCACACAATCGCAAGATTCCTCATCGTGTTTCGTCTCCTCCCCCACCCAGACACAACAAGAACGCCCTCATTGTATAACGATTGTACTCCATTGTAAACCAGGTTACAGATACCCACACGCGATCAGATCTGCGATTGGTAATCTGCTCGTGGTTCTAGAATCGACAACTGCCGGATTGCCTCGGGGAAGGCAAGGGTCCTGTGGGGAGCCCTACGGCAGCACATCCACAGTCGCCGATGAGGGATTGTGGATCCAGCTCGAAGCATTGCGGGGATCACCCCCGGGCGTGACAATGGCTGCGTAAATCGTATAGCGGCCGGGAGCCATATTCGCCAGGAGCACACCGGGGATGAGGGACCCTTTCATATCAACCGCGGCCATTCCTTTCACAAAAGGAGATTGCGCCGCCGCCACACGGTGCTCTGCCGTGATGAATTTCGCAGGTCCAATGGGCGGTATCACTACCAGGTAGGCGGTTCCGTAATTTGTGCTCATATCCGACCCCTGGAGGAGTGAGAAGTTTAACGACAACGTGTTCCCGCGCCGGAGCGACGGGGGATTTGCTGAAATGGCGAGCTGGGGATGCCTCGTCCTCCCCGTGAGCGCCGCGTAGGCATTGATCCTCCCGCTGCCGTACCAGATGCTCTGCCCCGCCAGGTTGTACCGCGCGCCCTGAAGATCAACGCGGTCAGCAGTGCTCCTCAGCCGCTGCATCACCTCTGCCCTGGTGAGGTCAGGCTCGCTCGAAAGGAGGAGCGCTGCGATCCCGGCAGCCAAGGGAGCGGCGGATGAGGTGCCGCCAAACTCACTGGTATAGTTCCCCGCCGCATCTCCAAACAGAGGCCCTCCCTGGTTGTAACCCTCCACACCCATATAATCGGTCGTCCAGATACCGGAGGTCCTTCCTCCATTCGATGGCGCGCACAGGTCAAGTTCGGGACCATAGTCGCTGTAGTACGCCTTCCGCCCCTGGTCGGTGCACGCCCCGACCGCCATGACCTTTTCATAAGACGCGTAGCCGTCATAGCCAACAGGTTCATTCCCGTTTCCAGCGGCCCAGGATATGACACAGCCCTTCCCGCCGCGCCCGCTGTCGGCGGCGTAGTCAATGGCCTCCCTCACGATGTCCGGGAGCGGATAGATCATTTCGTCCCCCAGTATAAAGGGATTGCCGTCGGGCGGGCCCCAGCTGTTAGAGATGATCCAGGCGCCGTTGTCCACAGCGAAGCGTATGGCGCTCGCATCCTGCTCATCGCTCGTTGGCCCCGCGACCAGGCGTATCGGCATAATCCGGCAGGCTGGCGCGATTCCCGTTACGCCGATTCCGTTATTCCCATTTGCGGCCGCCACGCCGATCACTGCCGTCCCATGGCAATCCTCATTTTCGGCCACTGCGGTGGGATCGGCGTCATTATCGTAGAAATCATAGCCGGGGACAAACTTGTCACCCTGGAGGTCCTCATGGGTGAAATCCACCCCATCGTCAATGACCGCGATGATCACCTCCGGGCTGCCACGCGTCAGATCCCAGGCGGCGGTCGCCTGTACATCCTGCCCCGGGAGCGCTCCGCCCTGCCCCACGCTGAGGAGGTGCCACTGGTAAACACTATAGGGGTCGTTCGGGATGAAGCGTTTCTTCTTCTGCGAGATAAAGTTCGGATGGGCAAATACCGCGTCCCCGTTCTCAACGTACGCATTCGCAAGGTCGAGCGCAGCCAACTCCTTCGTCGCCTCAGCCCTGAGAACAAAGGTGCGAGGCGACACCTTCCTGAGAATGACGGCTCCATAGCGCCTGTTGATCCTCTCTATCTCATCCTTCCCAAGATCGGGTGGGAAACACACGATAAACTCATCCGTCACCACGAGGGGCTCGCCGCCGCCATAATCAAAAACGGGATTCACGAAGGAACGCGGGCGAGTCGCCGTGGCACGGGCCGCGAGCGCGTCTCGCGCCTCGCGCGACCCTACAATCCGGACGGCATGCCTCTCCCATCCATTGAGCTGTGAACGCGCGCGATCCACGGTAGCAGCACGACCGCTGCCTGCGATCGGCGCGCGCACGACCCAGACGTTCTCGAGGCGCGTGAGCGGATGTTTTCCACCGGAGGAGTAGAAATAATCGCCCGCGGCGCACGTCGCGCAGTGCAGGAAAATGATCTGTGCCCCTAGGAAGAGAGGCAAGAAATACGGGAGATACGCCCTGTGTTTATCGTACATTGTAATAATATTATAGCACATTATGCGAATTTTTCAAGCGAAAAGCCGTTGCCGGGTAAAGACCCTCACAGGGGAGGGATCCCCCCTTACGGGGCTGCGGCTGAAGTCCCGGCTACGTGATACGATGGTTAAACGTGCGCACATTTTAATACATGACAGAAAAAGAGAGGACCGCCCTCGTGGAGCAGTCCTCCATCAATTTTCCGGTTCTGATGCAGCGCCTTATTTCAGATAATTTTTATTTGCACCAGGCTTTTTCGTGAAACGGCATTTCGCCTCCACGCACTCCTCGGTCATGTTGAGACACTCGATGGGGTGCCAATTGACGTTCGGGTTCCCGCTTTCTCGGATACCTTCATAGTTCACTTTCACATCCTGATTCTTGAATGTGCACATCTTCTTATGGAATCTCTGCACAACCTGCATGGTCTGTCTCTCCCTTCCCGGGACCAGCGAGCCATGGCACCCATGCCGCGCTGCCCCTCAGTGACTCACCGATGCACCGGTCTCGAGTGCCGCGCCTCGTACTTGACACAGATGCAACCGGTGCTCCAAGCACCATACTACCATACGCACTCGCATGATGCATCAGTGCACCTTCCTCACGATAGGGCGGGCACGCCCCACGAACTATCCTCTCAGCCAGATGGCGCGGGTGGCACGAGTGCCTTTTTCATCGGATAGGCTTTTATGACATCAAGGAAAAGGAATGGTTCTCCGTCCGCGCAGTAACCATTTCTTTTATAAAATGGGACTGCGGTGGCGGTGCTCCCGAGCTTGAGCTCCCTCAAGCCAAGGCGCGCCGCTTCCCTCTCGAGGGCGAGGAGGAGGGTCTTCCCCACTCCCCTATGGAGCACCTCCGGAAGGACATAGCACGCGAGGATATCGCCCCTGCGGTGCAACCCTCCCAGCCCAACGATCTTGCCTGACGCCTCGGTGGCAATGAGGCACACGATATCCCTGTCAGCGAGCAGCGCGCGCACCCGCTCGACGGTCTTCGTTGAGCACCATCTGTCGAGCAACTCCCGGTCGTTCCCGTAGTCGGGCCCGCAGATCTCACTGATCGAGCGCAGCCAGACCGCTCGCATCTGCTCCGCATCATCAGGCCCCGCAACCCTCAGGAAAAACATCCCGGTAATCTCCCGTATATGTAACGTATAGATAGTGCTGAAAGTTCAAAAACGTCTTCGAGTATTTTCGCTTTGTATATAACCACTTGTCTTCAGGAAAGCATATTCCCCACGGTTATAGCCCTTCCTCAATCTTTATCTCATTCGTCCGGCCTAATTGTTCCAGTATTTGAATCAGGTGGCGATATACTTCGGCATTGCTTTCGCTTAATCCCCGCTGGACTGCCAGAAAGGCCTCAGCATTTCCTCTATAGCGCGAGTTCTCGAGGAGGTCCAACTCCTGATACTCGCCCCTGGCCGCGACAAACAGCTCGAGCATCAGCGCTTCATCTGCCGGGCTTTGAAACGTGCTCCATATTCGTCCAATAATCAGCGGTCTCGCCCTTGCGTCTGACTTTCAAAAGACCGCTGAATATCGCCGTGTCCGTTGTGAAGACTTCCTCGCCCGCGCTGAAGGTTGTACACCGTCAAGATACAACGCCCTCAGCTAGTGCGCGATTGAACGTATCACGGTCTCCGTCTCGTGCATATCCGAGTAGCTTCGAGTAGTAGTCCTTGGTGATGCTCCTGCCGGATGCTGATGTGGCTTTAGGATGCTGGGAATCAAGAAGCCCGCAACTGTTAATTCCAGCTTGCTGACGATCTTTTTCTTTTGCTTCTACATCCCTATCCCAATCCCAACGATTTATCTTTTTTATCTGTTTCCATGGTATCTCCTTGCGTGTCTTGCCATTCCAGAGGATTATAACACTATCATCTGACTCCTTGATAATCTTACCGTTATAGTTAAAATTTCTGGTAAAGACAGTGTCAGCAAGGGCGAAACTAGCCATTAGGGATAATCCGAGAATAGATAAGAACGCTCCCATTAGTGCTGGTTTCATGCTCTGTATCCTCCAGAGGGAGCCATGCTCTTGATACTCGCCAGGATGAGCCTCACAGTTTCGTAGTTATAGTCACTGTCCCCTGCCATAAGCAACCCGGGATTGCGTTTTGTAATCTGGGCTGCGCCGCGGCGGGAACAAGTCCCACGATGAAAAGATATTGCCCGGTCAATCCGCTGGGGACATAGACTGCATATAGTCTCCGCTGGAATGGTTCCCAAAGGCCCGGTACATCCTTATAAAGAGGTATCAAACCTGTCCGCAGAAAGCGCGGATTTTCGAGGTTGAACGAGTAAATCTGTCCCCCTGGGGCGATTATCACCCCGTAAGTATCAAAAGTGTCAAGCAGCGGCTGTACTATCACGTCAATCGTAAAAAGCTCCCCCGGCGATGGCGTAGTGCTGTTCAAAATCACGACTAGGAGCGGCGTCGGAGTTACCGTTGGTGTTCTGGTCGGAGTAATTGTCAGGGTTATAATCGGCGTCGGCGTGCACGTAGGTGTTGTCGTCGGAGTATTCGTAATCGTCGGCATATCTGTAGGCGTCATCGTCGGCGTTGGAGTCTCCATCGGTGTCTCTGTCGGAGTTTCTGTCACCGTTGGCGTCTCCGTAGGCGTCGGCGTGATCGTCGGAGTAGGCGTGCATGTTGCAGTAGGTCCCTGCTCGATGCAATACAAATTATAACCAGAGCCAACATAGATACACCCATCACTTCCGAGTGTGGGTGAGGAAGACATGTCTCCCCCGGCCGGATAAATCCAGCTGAGTGTACCATTTGAATTAAGAGCATATAGATTATAGTCATGAGAGCCGACATATACCATCCCGTCACTCCCCAACGCGGGAGAGGAATTTACACCATCCTGGGCCCGATAGCTCCAGTTGAGCGCGCCGTCCGAGCCAAACGCATAAAGTTTATTGTCAACAGAGCCTACGTATACCATCCCGTCACTCCCCAACGCGGGAGAGGAATACACCTCATCTTGCGTCCGATAGCTCCAATTGAGCGCGCCGTCCGAGCTAAACGCATAAAGTTTAGAGTCATAAGAACCAATATACACCCCCCCATCACTTCCAAGTGCGGGAGAGGAGTATACATAACCACCAGTCGGATACGTTCTGGCGAGTGTGCCGTTTGAGTTAAACGCATAGAGATACCAGTAATAAGCAGAGCCGATATACGCTCTCCCGTCACTCCCGATCGCGGGGGAGGAATACACAGACATATAATATGCAATCCGATAGCTCCAGTTGAACGCGCCGTCCGAGCTAAACGCGTAGAGATTATTATCCCAAGAGCCGACATACACCCTCCCGTCACTATCCAGTGCGGGGGAGGATATAACCCAATCTCCCGTCCTATAACTCCATGCGAGGCCTCCGGCTGAGCTGAAGGAGTAGAACTCATCATCAGCGAAGCTGACATATATCCTCCCATCTCTCCCCAACGCGGTAGAGGAGAGCACACCGCCACCAGTCCGATAGCTCCAGTTGAGCGCGCCGTTAGAATTAACCGCGTAGAGATTATTGTCACCCCCAACATACACCCTCCCGTCACTCCCAAGCGCGGGGGAGGAACCGCCTCCCGTCTCATAACTCCACGCGAGTCTGGGTATTGACAGCCCCGCGTATTCGCTCTGGCCTGTGTGCCGTGCATCGTGGTGAAACATCGGCCAGGGGGAATTGGCGAGCTGGGCGTAAGGTGCTGGGATGAGGAGGCAGAGCAGGATGAATGTTTGACTAACACCGCTAAGAATCCTGCATTTCATAACTCTCCCTCATGGTCTCTGCATCACGAATTCCATGTTGCCCGGGTCCACAAGGTGACGGCCATGTCAGATTGCTAGATCCATCTTTGCTGGTGTTACCCGTAATGTCTGGTGAATCCGGCAGAAGTTATAATACATAAAATAGAGAGCAACGGGAAGTGCCTGTTATATCGGCCAGCAGATATACAGTTTCTTTATAACATTCTGAACCGTAGCAAATATGGCGGGCATGACGCCTGCCCGCCGAAGTCCCGCTCAGCAGCCATTTTTGGGGGTCAGTTTATTGGACTTCGGCCCCCGAAAAGGCGGAGGTCAACGTTTATTTGAAGCGGAAGTCAAGTTTGTAATCATAGAGCCAAGGGACTTTGGGATTGACGCCCTGCTGCTGCAATTTTTTG
>JAPLCX010000079.1 GCA_026392035.1 Candidatus Auribacterota bacterium
CTATTCTCCCCTCCTGGGGTGAATTTCCCTATCTCTGCATGGAACCTCACTCTCTCTGCCTCACGCGATGGGGTAAACTCATTTCTGTACTTCTTCTCTCCTTCTCCTATGCAACATCTTATGAGCAAAGCAATTCCCTCATAACAGATGTTTCTATAGAAAATCACAAGTAGGGCTTAACTGTAGAACCGTGAGTATATCCAATCCGGGAGGATTTTCATGAACAAAGCGACAATCCGCCACCGCGGCGTGATGTAGGCGTGCTTCCTCTTTTTCCTGATTGCCGCGGCGATCTGGCGTGCCGCGACCTCCGTCGGGATAACCCAGAACGCGCCCTTTTGTCCCTCCATCATCGCAGTGTTAACGTGACCTGGCATGACATCGGTAATGTGAATGTTCACGCCCATCCTCCGTGCCCTTATCCTGAATCCGTGCATGAGGCTGGAGACGAATGCCTTCGAGGCGTTGTAGACGGACGAGCAGTGACCACCCCTGACCGCCGCGACGGATGAGATTCCAACTATGTGCCCGGATCCCCTCTCGCAGAAGTAGTTGAAGGCGTAATTGAACATGGCGGTGAAACCGGTGACATTGACATTGATCGTCTCGCGCTCCTCATCCCAATCGGGATCCTGAAAAATGACGCCCGCGCTGATGATGATGAGGTCCACGCCGCCCATCTCGCGTATGAGCTCATCCAACAACTTCCGTGCTTCATCTGTCCGCGTGACGTCGATGCGTTTGACAAAGCTGGTGGTGGGGAGCTCCCGCTGGAGTGCGGTAAATAGTTCGACCCTCCGGGCTGCAAGGCCGAGGATATATCCCTCCCCGGCGAGCACCTTCGCCAGCTCCCTCCCTATTCCCGCGGAGGCCCCTATAATAATTGCCCTCTGCATGCCCCAGCTCCTTGAGGCGCTCCCCTCTATCACGAACGATTCGTATTGTGCGCCATCGATTACTTTACTAAAATTTTTCCCGCAATAGAAGGACGGTCCTTGTGTTATTCCCTCCGCAGTGGAGTGGGAAGTGACCGTTCGAACAATGTACGGGAGAGGAGGTTGATATGCTAAGAGGCATGATTATTCTACTGGCACTTCTTGGGTTTGTCGTGTGCGTCGGGCTGGCCGCCGCCCAGGAGCAGAAGGAAGAAGGGGTTCTGGGAAGGGTGAAGAGCGTGCTGCCCCGTAGCGGGGAGAAGGCATGTGGCCCGAAGGAAGGCGCGGGCATGATGGAAAAGGTGAAGGCCGCGCTTCCCGGCGCTGAGGACAAGGGCGCTGCCCCGAAGGAAGGCGCGGGCATCATGGAGGGGGAGAAGGATGTAGTGCCAGCCGAGTCTGGAAAGTAGCTTTTTATCTTCAGGAGTTGGAAACTGAGGGGAGGCGCTCAACGTATCGCCTCCCTCTTTTTCTCATTGTACCACAGATATGGGGAGGAGCGGGAAATGGCCAGCATTATTAAAGATTTCAAGGGCTTTCTGTTGAAGAGCAGTGCGCTCGCGCTGGCGATCGGCGTCATCATCGGCGCGGCGACGGGCAAGATCGTGGGCTCCCTGGTCAACGAAGTCCTCATGCCCGTGATCGGCAAGATCACGGGGGGAGTCGATTTTTCAAACCTCTACTTCAACCTGACGCCAGGGAAGGTCTACGAGAATTACGCGAAGGCCAAGGAAGCCGGGGCCGCCCTCGGCTATGGCATGTTCATCAATGCGATGATTGATTTCGCGATCATCTCATTCGTGGTATTCATGATCTCGAAAGCCTTCCTCAAGGAAGCGCCCCCACCACCGGGCCCGAAGACGAAGACGTGCCGGGACTGCGGCGAAACCGTCCTCGAGATCGCCCGCAAGTGCAAGTGGTGTGGGAGCACGCTGGCGTAGGGGGATGGATTTCCGCAAACATCAATTAGCGCTTATTTGCCTGGCAGCGTGTTAATTGCGGAGAGTGTCCCTATTAATAGTCGTCCAGAGCGAAGAACCGTTTCACATCGAATCCTCTCCTGTAAAGAACGAAGGAGGCCATGACCCGCGCTGTTCTCCCATTGCCGTCCATGAAGGGATGAATTCTCACAATCTCATAGTGCGTTATGCCGGCTTCGATAACAGGATCGGATTCATTCGTCTCCGGGGAGTTAAACCATTCAAGAAATTCCTCCATAAGTTTGACAACCGCCTAAGGAGGCGGCGGGGTAAAAACCACTTCCCCTGTGATTCTATTTTCGACAACCACCTTCCGCTTTCGGAATGATCCCTCATCCTCAGGTCTTTCCCGCGTATTCCTTGTCACTATCCGGTGAGCATCCAGGACGTCTGAAGCAGTAAGGATCTTTTTTCCGGCAAGCTTCGGAATCCCTTCAAGGGCTTCTATGTAATTCAAGACTTCCTCTCTGTCCTTCCTCCGGGCCATTACCTCTCTTCCCTCCGCCAGGGCGGTAACTTCTTCCAGTGAGAGAGGATTGCCCTCGATCGAGGTGGAAGCGTGAGCGCTCCTCAGAAGCGCATCCCTCCTCAGAGAGACTTCCCATTTAGGGACGAGGGGCGCGGTGAGAATAATGGATCTCGCCTCAGCGATGGAAGCAAGGTTCCTGACGATGTTATGCGTATAATGAAAATTCGGTTTAAACATTGGTCAGTTCCTTAATTCATTATCCCGTATTGAGCCCAAACTAATAATACAATCCAGGCGCGAGGGGAATGAAGAAATAGAGCTTCGTCTATCGTGAATATTTTTACTTTTTGCCCACGATTATTAATGCTGGTATACTGCTGCAAGGCGAGGAGGTGAAACTTGGCGCATGAAGGAGCGACAGATGAATTACCGGAGAGTTATCCCGTGCCTTGACACGAAGAATGGGCGGCTGGTCAAGGGCGTACACTTCGTGGATGTAAAGGAGCTGGGCGATCCTGCGGAGGCCGGCGAGGCCTACAGCAGGGCAGGGGCGGACGAACTGGTATTCCTCGATATCGTCGCGACGGTTGAGAAGAAGGGAACGCTCATTGACGCGGTGAAGATGACGGTGGAGCGAATCACCGTGTCGCTGACGGTCGGAGGCGGCGTCCGGAGTATCGAAGACATCAAGGAGTTGCTGGCCGCGGGGGTATCACGGGTGTCCATCAATACGGCCGCAGTGCGGAGGCCTGATTTTGTCAGGGAGGCAGCCGAAGAGTTTGGCAGCGGGAAAATCGTCGTCGCCATTGATACGCGGAAATCGGCGAAGGTCCACTCGGGCTTCGAAGTGGTAGTGAGCGGGGGGACGAAGCCCACGGGCATGGATGCGGTCGAGTGGGCGAAGCGGGTTGACGAGCTGGGTGCGGGCACGATATTGCCGACGAGCATGGATGCCGATGGCTCGCGGGCGGGATACGACATCCCCATGACGCGGGCGATCGCGGACGCGGTGAGTGTGCCGGTCATCGCGTCGGGTGGAGCGGGAACCCTTGAACACCTCTACGAGGCGATCACCGAGGGACACACGGATGCTGTCCTCGTTGCATCGATTGCGCACTACGGCACCTACACGATCAGGCAGATGAAGGAATATCTCGCGTCGCGGGGAATTCCGGTCAGGTTATAGCTGACTCACAGGCGCTTTTGCTTTCAACTTTAAACTTTCAACATTAGGCTGTGGTACACGTGCCCGCGAACCTGCCGCCACAATACATCGCCGCCGAACAGAAGCTCAAGGCGGCGAGGGACCCCGAGGAGAAGATCGCGATCCTCGAGGAGATGTGGTCCCTTCTCCCCAAGCACAAGGGGACCGACAAGATACAGGCTGACCTCAAGCGGCGGATATCGAAGCTCAAAAAAGAGGCCGAGGAAGGCAAGAAGGGGAGGAAGGGCTTTTCGATCAGTGTCGTGAGGGAGGGAGCCGGGCAGATCGTGGTTGTCGGCCCTCCCAATTCAGGAAAGTCAAGCCTCGTCGCCGCGCTCACCGGCGCGAATCTCAAGATAGCCCCCTACCCCTTCACGACGCTCGTCCCGTGTCCGGTGATGATGCCCTGGCTCGATGTCCAGGTCCAGCTTGTGGATCTCCCCGCAATAGCCCCCGGCCATGTCGAGTTCTGGTGCGTCAACATTATCAGGAACTCCGATGCCGCGCTCCTGGTGGTGGATGCGTCCGGCGAGGAGTGCCTCGATCGCGCGGAGGAGGTGATGGGGGAGCTCGATCAAAGACAGGTCTATCTCGGGAAAAGGCAGGGCCCCTCATCAGACGCAGGACAGGAACATCCGGATAAAAGGACGATTCTCGTCGCGAACAAGATTGATCTGGGACAGGCGCACGAAAATCTTTCTCTGGTCAGCAAGCTCTATGCCGACAGGTTTGATCTCGTGCCCTTCTCCTGCATCACAGGGAGCAGCGGAGACCACGAGACACTGCGCAGGCGCGTATTCGAGCTCCTCAATGTGATCCGGATCTATCCCAAGGAGCCTGGCGCGAAGCCCGATATAAAGCAGCCGTTCACCGTCAGATCGGGCTCCACCGTCCTCGATTTCGCCGCGCATGTGCATAAGGATTTTGCCCGGAACCTGAAACAGGGGCGCGTCTGGGGGTCGGCACGATTCCCCGGCCAAGCGGTGGGCAGGGAACATCTGCTCCGGGATGGCGACATCGTCGAGCTGAGCATGTGATTCGGGGGTGCGGGATGGCACCCTGTGGGTGGCAACCCCTAACTTATAGGATGGGAACAAGATGAGTGATCATCCACTGATTTCACGGATTAGCACGGATGCAAAAACAGCCCAAAGTTTAAAGCTGAAAGCCAAAGGATCCAATCGCACTTTAGACCTTATACCTTAAACTTTTTGCTGTGGTTACAATCAGTGTCAATCCGTGGATAGAAACACTGTGTGAAGTGAATGAGTACCCCCCATAACTGAGAAGGTGTGAAAAAATTGTATTTTCAGCGCGTGTACACTGATATGAGAAATTGTCATTGCGATCCCGCTAAGCGGGAGAAGCAATCTGTTGTCTCCAATAGAGTTGAGATTGCCACGTCCGCCTCGTCCCGCTTAGCGGGACTCGGCGTCCTCGCAATGACAACCTTAATGCTGATTTTTTCACACCTTCTGAGAGGTTACTTCGGGGCACCGGAGATGCTTGCCATTATACACCGGGGATGCTATAGTATAGTGGACACGGGCGAGCAAGTATCGTCAGGAGGGGAGGTGTAAAATGAGGTCGCTTCTTTCGTTCCTATCGGCGTGCGTCGTTGTGGGTTTTGTCACCTGCCACTGCCTGAATGCCGCAGAGGAGGTGGATCCAAAGGAGGTCGTCACGAGCCCGAAGGATTATATCGGGAAAACGGTGACAATCAAGGTAAGGTTCGGGAAGGTGAACAACGTATTCCGCGGCTGGGAGGATCAGGCGAACCTGAACAGGAAAATTAAGTTTATCGTGAGCCCGCTCGCTGAGATAGCCTGCTACGCTGACAAGACGGACGAAAATGAAGAGCTGATCAGCGGCCTCAAACCGGGTCAGGAGGTGACGATCACCGGCCACATTAAGAAAGCCAAGATGGAGGCCCGGGTCAAGGGTGAGCGGCACACCGTGAAGAGGACGGTGAAGGGCAGTGCGGTGTATGCCTTTGTCGTGAGCAAAATAGAGAGCGTCGGGGAGGCCATGGGTCCCGGGGGCGCGCCGGGGATGATGATGCGCCGCATGATGAAGCGATAGGAGAGAGTGGCCGCCCATCGCGTTTCGCTGATTCGACGCCTCGAGCCAGTGGGGGTGAACTGTGTGTGACCGAACAGGATTCAAGGAGGTGCGCATGAAATATGCTCCGATTATCTGTGCGGTGCTCGTCTCCGCGGTCGCGGTTTTTGCCCAGGCTCCGTCACCGGCGCCTGCCGCGAAAGAAGCCGGCCGCACCCTCCGATTCGTCACCGATTTTGATTCTCCCCCATTTTCGTTCGTGGAAAGGTCGAAAAAAGTTGGCTTCGAGATCGATCTGGGACAGGCAATCGGGAGGGAGCTCGGGGCCAGGGTGCTGTGGATCCAGAAGGGCTTCAACCTCGGCACCTATGAGAGCCTTCTGAAGTCCGGGGCCGCTGATGCGGTCATCAACAGTATCTCCATTGCACCGGAGCGGCAGAGGCAATTTGACTTTACGGTCCCCTATTACCGGTCGAGCCTGGCGGTGGCCGCGATCAAGGATATCGATTGGAATCACACGGACTTTATCAATGGCCTGAAGGATATGCGTCTCGGTGTGCTGAGAAGGAGCACGAGCTACGAGTGGGCGCGAAGGAATCTCTCGGCCAAGCGGGTGAACTACTATTCACCCCAGCGCATGGCCCAGGCCTTGCGGGACGAACAGGTCTTCTGTATTTTGATTGATGAGGATATCCTGAAGTGGGTGCTCCACAACAATGCCTACCGGTTTCAGGAAGTCGAGAGAGACCTGGATCACGAGTATTATGGTATCGTAGTGAAGAAGGGCAATACTCAACTGGTCTCGGAGCTCGACCAGGCGCTGAAGCGCCTCGACGAGAAGGACATCTACGACACGATTTACGAGAAGTGGTTCACGCGGAAAATGGACCTCCCCCGCAGACCATCCCGCTGAGGGAGTTGCGGTCAGGGGCGTAACGGATCAGACTTGTGTGGTAACTGCAACGTAACGATCCGCCTCCCTATCATTCCACGGGGGAAATCATGAGAAGATTGGGCTGGCAGATACTCTTGGGGGTACTCCTCGATAAGAGCAACTACAACAAGGCCATCAACGAGGTCAACGCGCGGGCGAAGGCGTACCTGGAGTCAAAGGGGGTCACTGTCCGCTACGACGATGAGGAGGTGACAAGCCACGCAAAACTTATCTGCGCGGACGACGCGGTCGTCGTGGGCTCCGACAACCGGGGGTATGACGCGATCGAGCGCAAGAATGAGTGCGCGGTGATCATACGCGACAGGGCAACCTCAGAGTTTTTCCGGCGGTATTTCGACACTCTCTGGGAGGGAAAGCAGTGGGTACCGTGACAGGACACGAGTCCCGCGACCGCTCGTGCGAACCCGCGCTCTGTGGTGATCCGGTGGGCGGCTATTGTCTGTCAATGCGCGGACGTAGCGAAACCCCAAGCGCGAGTCGTTCGCCCGCGCTCTCCCTCATATAATCTCTGATAGCTTCCCGCTTCGGTTCGGCGAGATCGGAGAAGTTAATCCCCAGCCCCATCTGGTAATCCTGGCTGTCCAATCTTGCGAGAGTGCCATCCACCACCAGACCCTTCCTCAGGGCGGAGAGATCCAACTGCGCGATGGGCATCCCCAGTGCAAACATAAACGGACCTGCATCGTGCTCACGCAGCAGATATTCCACGAGGACGCCGCCAAGACTTATGTTAGTCACGGCGCTCTTGAACGCGACGGGGTGGTCACCATGGATCGCGGTGAGCTTTGCGGGGGCGCAGATTGACACCCGGGGATACCGGCGCCTCTCACCGATGGCCTCGTATGAACACGAAAGTTCCAGCCCCAGACGCTCAATTGCTTCATCAATGCTATCGTAGGTGTTAACCGCTGGAGAAATATTGGCGTTCTCCATGAATTGCATGACGTTTGGAGAGGGGCTACAGAAAGCTACATTCCCGATAGAGGATGCTTTCTTCAGTGCCTGCATACCAAGACTGTCCACGAAATCCAGCCTTGAAAGGTCTATGAGCACCATTCCATTATTCGCCACATTGGCCCAATAATGGATCATCCTGCCAGTTGATTCACCCAGGAAGCCGCTGAGTCTGCCTCTCAACGTTAGAACCAATGCCTTCTTTTTATGTCTATTTATACCGCTGTGCATGTTATTCATTCGCTATTGCATTACATATGCCATAATAATATAGAGCAATTTCTGTGCCAATTGAAAACCGTTACTAAAATTTCTTAAAGATACATCTATCTCATTCTGGCGCAGGGTGATGTATCCTATCGAATTCGCGCCTCTTATGGCAGCATGCGGTGCATTTCAGTCCAATTGCTTACTTTGTTCACAGTTCCATGATAACTTTGTTCCTATTTCAAGGGCTATTATACCGTTTCAATCATAACAACGTCTCTCTCGAATACCTACAAGGAAAGACGCGCCCAACAGAAACCACCAGAATGCGCTTGATAGCTGGATTCTAGCAAATAACAGTCCTCGTCTTCAATATTTTTTGATACCCTGTCTTCGCTAAGAGGTGGTGTGATCACAATGGCAGAAATCTACTTCACAAACAGAGCTAAGATAGTTCTCATTGTCATTATCGTTTTCCTCACGCTCTACTACTTCCATCTCGACACGCTCAGGGAACTACAGTATAACCTCATCAACGTGAGCGAATCGGCGGCCATCGCAGCCCTCTCCATAATCGCATTTCCCGTGCTGCTCGGCTTACTTTTGTCAACATCATGCAGGGGAATGCGTGACCTTTCGGTGACGGTCCTGTGTGCGGTAGCTTTTCTCGCGCTCGACTATTACCTCTTCGCCGCTCACGGCACACAGTTAAACACGGTGTACCCTCTCCTCGCGATTGTGGCATCCTCACTTGCGCTGTCCGCGCATGCACGCATTGTCCGGGAGCAGCGCGCGTCTCGCGTGAGGAATTCGGTGTTGAAAATGGGACTGGCAATTCGCAGCGCGCGGGACAGCGGCGAGCTCTCCCGCGTCATCCTCGACGCGCTGGCAATGGCCGTGGGCGCCGACCGGGGAATGATTTTTTCCTGCGGGGAAGAGGCGAGGAACGGGGAGGAGTTCCCTGTTGAATGTGAGCGGAACATGCCCGCCGGGGTTATCTCCGGGGATGAGTTCGCGTGCGGCAGGGAGATCATATCGAGCGTCAGATCTACGCGGGAGGGAATGGTCATCCGTAATATGAGGAAGGGAAAACTATTAGCTCATCCGCAGTCGGGCAGCGAGGGTCTCCCCCGATCGGTTCTCTGTTTTCCGCTCAGCCACAGGCAGGCCCCCTTGAGAATAATCTATATGGAGAGCGACGCGCTCGAGAATGTCTTCCTGGACGATAGTACCGATGTCATCACTGCGCTGGCCGCCCAGGCTGCCGCTGTCATGGAGAATGAGCTGATTTACTCGACGGGGCGGCAGGCGAAAAATAATCTGAGGGAGGAGGACGCATATGTGAAGCGCGAGATTGAACAAACCCAGCGCCTGAGCTACATCGTGGGCAATAGCACGGCGATTCAAGCGTGCCTGGCGCTGGTGAGCAAGGCGTCCAAAAGTGATATCACGGTGCTCATTGAGGGGGAAACGGGAACCGGCAAGGAGCTGATTGCCAAAGCCATCCACTTCACGGGGCCCCGGGAGGCTGCCATGTTCGTTGCGCAGAACTGCAGCGCATTGCCTGAGTCGCTCCTTGAGAGCGAACTCTTCGGCCACAAGCGGGGTGCCTTCACGGGAGCGGTGAAGGACAAGAAGGGTCTCCTTGAGATTGCCGATGGGGGCACGATTTTCCTCGATGAGGTCGCTGATATGCCCCCCGCCCTTCAGGCAAAACTGCTGCGGGTGTTGCAGGAGGGGGTGATACGGCCGGTGGGGGGCGTGAAGGAGAAGCGGGTGGACCTCAGAATTATCTCCGCGACGAATAAGAATCTCGCAGAGGAGATGAAGGCGGGACGGTTCAGGGAGGACCTTTACTACAGATTAAATGCGTTCACGATCCATGTCCCCCCCCTCAGGGCGAGGAGAGAAGATATCCCCGTGCTCGCCATGCATTTTGTCGAGCGGATATGTAAGTGGCTGAAGAAAGATATCAAGGGGATCAGCGGTGAGGCGATGGCCAGGCTGGTGACGCATGATTTTCCGGGGAATGTGAGGGAGTTGGAAAACGAAATGGAGAAGGCGATCGTGATGGCGAGCGACGGAGACATGATCACCACTGATGGTCTTTCGGAGAAGATACAGGGTGCGTCAGCCGCCATGCCGGAGGGTGATGAGCATCACACAATGAAAGAAGCGATCATCTCCCTGGAGAGAAAGTTGATCGCGCGCGCGCTGCAGAAGCACCACGGCAATAAGAGCAGAACGGCGCAGGAGCTTGGGATCAGTCGCCGGGGGCTCGCGAAGATGATCGAGCGGATCAAGAGCAGCGGGTTGAGCTCCCCCCCCGAGTGATCCATCTACCTCGATAGATCTTCCACGTCATTCCGTAAGGAGTGGTTTTTGTGCGGGTACCTCGGGATAGCGGCGGCGGTGTTGATTGGTGGTGCGTGTTCAACCTCGTCTCCTCACACAGTGCTTGGCGGGGGACCATACGGGAGAAAATCAAAGGCGGATGCCGTCTCCTTCGGATTTCCTGAAACGGTCCTCCGTGCGATCGCTCCAGCGCGCGCGCGGTGAATAGAGGAGTGACCTGATGCAGAAGAGACATCCCCTCCCCGAATTGCGCCGGGGCATCACCCGGTGGGGCGATGGGAGGAAGATAAAGTGGTTCCTGGACGAGCGGTTTTCCCGCCGGTTGCTCAGGAGCATTGAACTCGAGATGAGGGAAAGGCAGTTCTACTGCGCGCTCTACCTCATGCTGCTCGGCGTGGAGATCCTCAGCGGCTTTTTCGAGGGGAGGGAACCGGGCGTCGAAACGTTTTGCTCCTTCGTGGAGAGGTACTTCAGCCGGCTGCTCTCCTCCCGCGCCCGCCCCACGCTGTGCAGACGGGGAATCGTTGACAGGGAACCGGACGGCCGATCGCACGGCAGCATCGCGGAGGTCATCTGGTTGATCTTCCGCTGCGGCTTCAGGGATTCGTGCGCGGTCTACGCCCGCGGCTCCCTCGCCGAGCGCTCCCGTTACTATTGCAGGTGCTATAAGAGGGTGGGGCTCAGGCTTGACGTGCACAAGTTTTACCGTGATTTTTTGCGCGCGAATCGCGCGTACTCGAGCGACGCCTACAGCGATTATCTCGTGAGGCAGAAGTTCGTGACGCGTTTCGACCAGCTCTTTGGCGGGGGTCCTCACGCGCGATAGGTGCATCAGATTGACCATCGTCTCAACATGAGGCTGGACGGGATGAGAGAAGCGATACTTGAGGGCATTCGGCCGATCATAGACGGGTTGCAGCATGTGGAGATAGACAGGGAGCGCGTGGGCGCGTTCTGCCGCCGCCACCCCGCGGTCAATATAGACCTGCCCGACTGGCGGCAGGATTTCATTTATCCGTGGGATGATGAGGGCGCGGCGGATTATTTCCTCCTCTTTAACTGCATTAACTTTGCGTTCTGGGCAAAGGGGGACAATGTAAAGTGGAGGATTTCGTATAAGGGGCGATGGCATGACGGCGCGTATGGCCTCATGGGGGCGCTCACCCGCGCCCTGGAAGAAGGGCTGCCGATCCTCGATGGCGCCTTCCTCAAGGAGATGACGGAGAAACAGCTCCGGGAGATCCTCCGTGGCGAGGGGGACCTTGTCCTCCTCCCTGAACGGGTGGCAATTCTCAGGGAGGTGGGGTCGGGCCTCGTGGAGCGTTACGAGGGGAGCTTCCGCTGCCTCCTGAGGGAGGCGCGCGGGAGCGCGGCGGCGCTCGCGAGGCTGCTGGTGGATGGGTTTCCCTCGTTCAATGACGCGTGCAGGACAGGCGGGCGTGAGGTCAGATTTTACAAGAGAGCTCAGCTCGCCGCCGCCATGATATACCAGCGATTCAGGGGCGCCGGCCCAGGCGCGTTTTGCGATATCGACGACCTCACGGTCTTCGCGGACTACAAGCTCCCGCAGGCGCTGCGCAGGGCGGGCGTTTTGAGGTATGGGGAGGCGCTGGCCAGGACTGTTGACTCGCGCACGCTCATACCCCCGTGTAGCAGCGAGGAGATTGAAATTCGCGCCTGCACCATCTGGGCCTGCGAGCTGATCATGGGGGAGTATGCCAGAATGAAGCAGAAGATGAATTCAGTGATGCTCGATGCGTTCCTCTGGCTCCTGGCGCACGAGAAGGCGGCTGACGACAAACCGTACCACCTCACGGAGACGATCTATTACTAGGAGGGCGCGCGCGGCGGAGGAGTTTTTCGCAGAGGAGCTGCTCCCCTGACTTGTTCCCTTCTATGGCGTGGCCCAGGAACTGCACGGTATAACCCGAGGTGAAGAGCACGAGGGCCCAGGCCGGGGAATAAAAAAGGAGGACGGGCAGGGCGGCGATCGTGAGGGGGATCCCTGCGAGGTGCAGGATGAGGTTGAGGCGATGAGTGTGTCTCTCAGCCCATTTCAGATAGATATTGCGTATCAACATATTTTTCGGGGGATGCGGTAGGGGGAACGCCTTATTTCCCGCCGCCCGGCAGCAGGTTGCCAGAGCCAATAGTATACCATAGAGCGTGGTGAGCACAATGGAGAGCGATCGGAGAAAAAGGACAGTGCGGAAGCCCGCGCCACCTGACGCGCGCCGCGGAATCCGGGATCTGGATCCCAGGGGAGGGGGGGTCCCCGTGTATCTCTTTCACGGGGAAGAGGACTATCTGATCGAAGAGGCAGCCAGGAAGCTCGTGGCGGGTCTCGTGCCGGAGGAGCAGAGGGAATTCGGGCTTGAGGTTCTGAGCGGGGCGGCGGTGACGATCGCGGAGATAACCGGCGCCCTCGCCACGCTACCCCTCTTCAGCGGGAGCAGGCTGGTGTGGCTGAGGGGGTGCGGCCTTTTCCACTCCTCCGAGAGGGCGGAGGCGGTGCGCGGATCTCTGCCTCAGCGGGGGGCGCGCACCACCGCCGTCATCACCGGGGAGAGCGTTGACAGGCGCTTCTCCCTCTACAGGGATATCGAGAAGCGCGGGGTCATCCGCGAGTTTGCGCGCCTCTCCGAGACAAATGACAACCATTTGAGATGCATCTACGATCTCGTCAGCGAAAAACTGAAAACCGACGGCGGGGGGATCGCGCGCGACACCCTCTTTTACCTCGTCCAGCTCGTCGGGACGGATCTGAGAGGGCTCCTCGCGGAGGTTGAGAAGCTGGCCCTCCATGCGGGCGCGAGGGGCACGATTGAGCGGTCGGACATCGACCTTCTCGTGAGCCCCGCGCGGGAGACCGCGGCATACCAGCTCCCCGACGCGGTCACCGCCGGAGACCTCGCGCGGGCACTCGCCTGTCTGAAACGGATGCTCGCTCAGAGGGTTGAGCCGCTGGGCATCATGGAGTCCCTCACGCGTCGGGCCCGGTTTCTCCTCCAGGCAAAAGAGCTGCTGGAGAGTGGAGTCATCAAGGCGAGTTCCGGTTATCCCGCGTTCATGCAGGCGCTGTCGAAAATCCCGCCATCCCTGCGCGAGACCTTCCCGGACAAGAGGCGCGGCAAGCGCTACAGCATCTTCGCCCAGCATCCCTTCGTCATCTACCAGATATGCAAGGCCGCTCAGCGTCTTCCGCTGGAGCGCGCGCGGCGGCATCTGGAAAGGGTGGTGATGGCGGACGCGGATCTCAAGGGCGGACGGCGGTCAAAGGCTGAGGCCCTCGAAGATCTGGTGATCTCGCTCTGCGCGCGGTGACCGCTCACGACCTGATGGCCGTGACGAGCTCATCCACCGTTTCCCTCGCCTCGGTATTGCCCGGGAGGAGCCCCTCGATCGTTTTATAGGAGTGGATGGCCGTGGTGTGATCCCTGCCGGAGAACGCGGCGCCGATATCGGCGTAGGGTGAACTGATCAGTTTCCGACAAAGGTACATGGCGATCTGCCGGGGGAACACAATCTGGCCGCTCCGCGCATACCCGAGGAGGGTTCCTATCTTGATCTGAAAATGGTCAGCTACCTTCCGCTGGATGGCCCTGATCGTGATGCTGTGCTCGTCCCCATCGAAGAGCCCGTCCTGCAGCAGCTCCTCCACTCCCTCCTGATCTGGAATGCTCCCCGAGAGCGCGACGTGGGCGGCGATCCTGTTGAGCGCTCCCTCCATGCGCCTGATGTTGGTTCTGATCCGGCTTGCGAGGAGCACGATGATAGTGCGGGGAAGCGCGATCCCGAGGAGGCGGGCTTTCCTCTCGAGTATGAGTATGCGTGTCTTCAGCGTGGGTGGCGTGAGCTGCATGATTGAACCGGCCTCGAATCGAGAGACGAGCCTCTGGTGGAGGCGTGGGATTTCCCTGGGGGGGCGATCACTGGTGATGACGATCTGACCTTTTTTCTGGTAGAGCGCGTTAAAGACGGAAAAGAACTCCTCCTGGATCTGATTTTTGCCGCTGAGGGAATGGATGTCATCAATGAGGAGGAGATGGGCCGATGACAGTCTCCTCCGCACACTGGCGATTTCGCGATTCTTGTACGCCTCCATCAGTGCATCCATGAGCCGATCACTGGGGATACATATGAAGGAGTGCCTCCCCTCGGCGAGGGCCTGTGCGCCGATTGCCTGGAGGAGATGGGTTTTCCCCAGTCCGACACCGCCGGTGATGAAGAGGGGATTGTGTTTTCTGCCGGGTTTCTCGGCTGCGGAGCGCGCTGCCGAGCAGGGCACCCTGTTGCAGGAACCGATGACAAAATTCCGGAAGGTATAGTTCGGGTTGAGCGTCGCGAGGTGGGACGGTTTCCGCTGCCGTGCCGTTGAAGGGAGACGGGCGGGCTGAGTCCCGGGCGCCGTCTGCCCTCCCGAGACGAGCACGAAATCAATGAGCATCGCCCTGCCGCTCAGCTCGCGCGCGGCGCGGCGCATCGTGTCCAGGTATCGCTGCCTCACGATGCGCTCGTGGATACAGTTGGGCACCTCGAGGACCAGCTTGTCGTCGGAGATGAGGATTGGCGCGAGGGGGAGGAGCCACAGGCGGATTGCTTCCCTGCTCAGGCTCCCCTCGAGGAGCTGCAAGAGATTCCGCCAGAATGAAAGATGCATCGTGTTCTCAATAGATTGGAGACTGCCGTGCGTCACTCACCGTGCCGCGGTACGCAGCGCGTCACAGGAATGCATCTCATGCACCTTAATAACAGCCCTACTTATCCACAAGATATCAACACTCCTGCCCTGCACCACCGCCCACCGGCTTGAATTATAGTGAGACGGCGAACGCAGTCAAGAAATATTTTCACATTCTTTTTACTTTTCCATGACAATTGCCCTTTCGGTGTATGAAATAATCTCAACCGGTTACATGATCCGTGATTGCGCGCTGGAGAGGGATGGGCAGATGTGCTATAGTGCAGGGGTGGTGGGTATGATAGTCTTGTGTTCATGGCGGGTGCGTTCCATGCAACCGCTGTGCGTGGAGGAGATGGGGATCGAAACGGGGGTGGTGTGAACAAGGGGTCGTGGATGAAAAGCCTGGCGTTGGCGGTGCTCATCATGGCGGCATTGTGCTCGGAATCGGTGTCCATGGGCGAGAATAGGGGGGGAGCGGTGGTGCGGGACCAGGCCGCCGGAGGCGTAGAGAAAAAGCAGGCGCTCGCGGCAGTTCAGAAAATTTTAAAAGGAGAGCGCGTGAGCGATCTGGATCTGAAGAATCTGGACGATGCGGTCATTCAGCTCGACACCGTGAGCCCCGACGTGGGTCTGAAGACGGGGAAGGGCGTCGAGGGAGGGCCGGAGGAGAAGGCCGGCCCCCAGAGGAACGTGTATATCCTCAGATTCGATGCGGGCGGCGGCGGGGATCGGCAACTCCAGCTCCTGAGAATCCAGCGGGAAATTCTCAAGAACCAGCTCATCCTGCTCAAGTCGCTGGGCGCGCTCGCCGGCCACCAGGTGTTGATGAACACGCGAACCGCGCGCGTCGAAAACACGCTGAGGGACATGACCATGGGGATGAAGGCCTCGAGCAGGGAGATGACGCGGGTGTTGGGCGAGACCGCATCCACAAACGCCAAGACAACGGACATCGCGAGCACCACAACCGATATGGCCCAGACCATGGAGGCAATGGCCAAGAACGTTGAGGAGATTGAGAGCGCGATGAAAGACGTGGACATGGAGATCGGCAAGATGTCCAAAGACATGAGCAGCTCGTCTTATGATATCGATCGCACGTTGAAGAGGGCGGCGAGTGACGCTGAAGGCGAGTAGTCGGTTGGCATCCATGAGAGACTATAGTATGAGATCATTCGGCGCGCTGTCGTGTGGGGCGCTGCTCGGCGTGCTCCTTGTGAGTGTCCGGTCCTCCGCTCAGCCGGAGCCTGCCGACGCGCAGGTGAAGCGCATTGTCGAGGATGCCATCAATCGGGGCAACACGGTAATCCTCAAGAAGGTTGACTACGTGGGCGGAGAGGGAGAGAGCCCCGTGCCCGCGCCGGGAGGGAACTCAGGGGCGGTGCGCAGCAAGACATACATCGAGATAGACAGCCGCTCGCCCTCGGCAATGGACGGGGAGATGGTCCAGTCACAGAAGAGGGTCGAAGAGAGCCAGCAGGAGATGATGAAAGCCCTTGACACTATCGGGCAGGGCCAGGAACGCCAGGGCGTCAGGCTGAGCGGCATCGAGAGCAGGGGGCAGGATATATCCGCGGGTATGAAGCGTGCGGCGGATGAGGAGGCGGCCATACGGGGGCAGGCGGCTGATACCGGCGGCGCGACGAGCGACGCGGATCGCGCGGTCATGGATTCGGACCGGCTGCTCATGCAGATCAACGATCAGGCTGCCTCGCTCTCGAACTCCGTCTCAGAGTTATCGTCGCGCATCGAAGGGGCGCGGGGAGGCATGGGGCACGCCCCGGGGAGCGGGCAGACACGCGCCGCGATCGCGGGAGGGCCGGGGCAGGCGGAGGGATCCGGAGGAGGCGGCGCGGTGGAGGGGAGGAGGGAATGAAACGGCTCTGTGTGTGCGCGTGCGCGCTCTGCCTCGTGGCCGGCGTGGCCGCGGCGCAGTACAACATGAAACGGTTCAAGGGAGAAAACCTCAACGACGGTGTCATTGACTCCCTGAACCTCACGAGCGGGAAGATCTGCGTCACCGACTTCATGGGAGAGATCAACAACAACTTTACCCCCCAGGAGAGGAAGCGGGGGATCAGGGGGCCATATTACACCAAGTTCAACCTCAGGGACTCGAAGCTGAGGTGCGTCGTCTCCAAGTATGACCCGAAGACGTTCAGCAGGGTGTCGCGCATACGGAAGAACGACCGCATGACGGTGATCGGGCGTATCGAGCAGCTCGCGATGGGCATCCAGCGGTTCAGCCGTCCCTACTATGTGCTCAGGGTCTCCCATGTAGAACCCGGATGGCAGCTGGGAGAAGATGAGGAGATCTTTTCCGGGTTCAGCCGTGATACCAGTTACGAGGATGTTTCCCCCCGTGATGTCTGTGCCCGTACGGACGACTACGCGGAGGAATATCTGCGGCTCAAGGACCGCTTCTCCATTGCCTCGTCCTTTTTCTCGACGTTCGAGCGCGATCTCAATCTGGACAACAAGAGAGCGCTCAAGTTCTACATGGAGAACTGTACCTGGCCGTTCTACATGCCGAACACCGATGCGAACAAAGAACTCCTCGGCAGGCTCACATCCGGAGAACAGGTGACCGTGTGCGGCAGGCTCACGGTCAGCTCGGTCGAAGATGACGCCCTCCTCCTCTTTTCCGTGAGCCGGGTCACACCCGGCTGGTAAGACATGGGTATCGGGCGGCGAGATGGGATTGGGAATCTCCTCAAAGGGCCGTGCGTCCCTATCCGTTCCCTCCAAATCCCTCATGGCAGAATCCTATTATTATCGGAGGGGGGAATCACACAAATCCAAAAATCCAGAAAAGTCCGATCGAGTCTAACTCACAACAATTAGTGCTCATGCAGTTCAAGGGATGGATGATGCATCCCATGGGTGTGCGGATGGTCGTCCGTGTGCCGGCAATACTCATCCGGTGTGACCTTCTCCTTCATGAGGTCATGTAGAATCCGTTCCGCATCGGCACGAGACCGTTGCCCCTCTTCAATCCCCCGGACGATCTCCCGGACGCCGTTGGCCTCGGGCTTGATGCGGAGATGCTCCCGGTAACATGCAAGCGCCTCCGCTGTACGGCCCTCATGTTCATAGAGTAATCCTCGATAGTTGAACAGCGCGGCGATGTCAATTCGTTTCTGCTCTGCATTGACTCCCCCGGTGTGTGCCCAGAGTTTTAGTGCGAGGTCGAATAACCGCGCCGCGTTGTCCAGTTCCCCGTAGTGGAGAAGGATCAAACCACGCTGCAGCGGGACGCGGTAGTCGGAGGGATTGTTTCTCCTCGCCTCGGCGAGGATGTCCATCGCCTGCGGTAAATGCCCATTCTCTTGCTCTGCGACCCAGAAGGCGGCGCTCAGGTAAGCGTCCATATTATGAGGATCCATCCGCGTCGCGAAACGCAGCCACGGCATCATTTCATAGAGCTCGCCGCCCGACAAGTGCTCAAGGGTTCGGGGCTGGACCTCGTTCGCCAGGTTTTGAATGAACCCCATAGAGGCTGCTTTCGTCTGGTGCGGGACGCCATGGTGAAAATATCTGTCGGCTTCTACGCACAAACTGCTACCGATGGCCTGGCGGCTCTCTCCCAGGAGCCGCCCGAGCACGGAGGCCGGATCGTGAGGCGTGAATGACTCGTCAGTCGTCAGGAGACATGCCAGCGAAAAACAGAGCGCAATCAGAGAGATAAGCACTCCGCCAACGATGATGTGGAATCTCGCCCCGGCTGTTTTCATAGCATGGCTCCCCGCTCAAAGCGTTTCCGGCGGTATGCTAACCACGAGACGAATAAAAAAAGCGTGGTCAGGACTATGCCGTACGCGAGGACAATAATGAAGCTGATCCAGGGTATGGTTCCCCGCTCATGAACGATCCGCAGGCGCATGTCGAATAGCTCAAAGTGGGGGAGTAAATAATACATTGCCAGCAGACTGGTGGCACGAGCACCTCCTGCGGCGACGAGCATCTCTGGAACGCGCGGCAGCATGAGGAGTGAAGAGCCGACCGCCACATAGCTCATGCTCGCCGCGGCTCCATAGGTCAGTCGCGTCGAAAAGGCTGTCCCCATGGCGGCGATGGCCGCCAGGCCGGCGACGTGTACGACCCACCCCTGGGCGAGAATGTGCCATTCGAACGAACCCCCGTACGCCTTCACGACGACCGCAACCAGGAGATAAAAAACCGCGGTCGCGCAGGAGACGACCGACCATGACCCCATCCATTTCCCTAACAGAAGTTCTCCTCGCGTGATCGGTTTCGCGAGCAGTGGGTAGATGGTCCCTTTTCTCTCCTCATCAGGCAGCTGCCGGCAACTGACATTGACTGTCATTATTAGAATAAAGAGCCAGGCCATCAGGAGGCCGAGGTCCATAATGTAGCGCGGGGTAGTCCCCAGCCCGAAGATATTCACCGAGAGCAGCGCATAGAGCAGCGCAGCCAGCATGATCAGCAATACATACACATCCTTACGCCGGAGCAGTTCCCTCCAGACTGTATTTGTGATGACGAGGATGCGGCTCATAGTGCACCCCCCGCCCGTATGCCGGAGTCCGTCATCACTTTCAGGAAATACTGCTCGAGTGACTCCGCCTCCGGTATGAGCTCCGACACCGCTCCCCGCACCACGATTCGCCCATCGGCGATAATGGCGATATGATCGCACACCAGTTCCACTTCTGAAAGTTCGTGTGACGAAAAAAAGACAGTTTTTCCGCGATCGCGCAGGCCGGCGATAATCTTTCTGATCTCCATACGCCCCAAGGGATCCATACCTCCGGTCGGCTCATCAAGGATGAGGAGGTCCGGGTCATTGATCAGCGCCTGCGCTAGGCCAATACGCTGCAGCATGCCCCTCGAATAGGTGGCGATCCTCCGATCCGCCGCATTCATCAATCGGACTTGATCAAGGATCTCTTCTATCCGCTTTTCCAAAGGGCTCCACCGCATCCCGAACAAACGCCCCGCCATTACAAGGAGCTCCCGCCCTGTCAAGAAGGAATATGTTTCAGCCTTTTCCGGTAAATATCCAATGCGCTCACGGGCAATGCGTTTGCGAACATCCTCGCCGAAAATCAGGGCGTGACCGGAGCCCGGCTCGATGAAACCGAGCAGCACGAGCATGGTGGTTGTTTTTCCCGATCCGTTGGGGCCGAGGAATCCGAACACTTCACCCTCGTTGACGCTCATAGATATGCCGCGCAGGGCCTCCACGAAGCCTCCGTGCCCGCTGAAGCGGACAGAGAGGTTATTTACGTCGATTGCTGTACTCATTGCAGAACCGCCTCATATGGTTGATGTGTGACACCTGTAAGAATAGCAGAGTGGAATTATATTACAGCGGGAAGACTATGGAGACAAAGGGGGTGAACGGGCAAAGAGATCAGAGAACGACAGCATATAAATTATGATAACCATAGAGGGAAGGAGGACGATGAGCGGTCCATAAAAGGCAGATATTGATACGGAGACGGCCAGCAGAGAGTATCCACTGAGCGCGATGATAACACAGATCGGGCACTCATCCTTGACGTCAGCCTTATCGTGGCGATGCACAGAGAGGACGGTGAGGCTAAAAAGGGTGAGTAATATGGCGAGAAGAACGAGATAGGCGTACCCTGACTTCATGGGATCGGGATTTCCCCCTGATGTAATCGTTAGAATTATAGCAATCCACTATATGTATCTCAAGTCCATACTGCAACAACGAATTACGGGTATTTTAAATACGCAGATTGCGGATGAGGCGCAATGGGGGAACTACAGCAAAAATTTCTTCTTGACACGATATGAACGTATGTTCATAATAGTGCATTGTAAAAATGGAGACTTTATGCCAAGACCACGATGTTTGAGGAGGATATGCTGCGTGCCCGGTGTCACCTATTTCAAGCCCGCGGGGATTCCTCTGCGATTATTGGAAGAGGTTGTTGTCACGCTCGATGAGGTCGAGGCGCTGCGCCTGGCTGACCTCGAAGGCATGTATCAGGAAAAGGCGGCGGCGCGCATGAATATTTCACGTCCCACCTTCTCGCGCCTCATCGAGTCGGCGCACAAAAAAGTCGCCGAGGCGCTGGTGAATGGAAAAGCGTTGCGGCTGGAGGGTGGTCCGGTACTAATGAAAGGAGGCATGACAATGCCAGGAAGAGATGCCCTGCCTGCCGGCACCTGCCCGTCCGGCAGGCGGGGGCAGGGAACGGGACCTGCTGGGACAGGCCAGGGGAGAGGAATGGGGCCGTGCGGATGCGGACAGAGAAGAGGGTTAGGACGCCGCCGGGGAGGCGGATGGAATAGAGCCGCCTCGCCCCAGGGGGATGGCGGCGGAATGCGGTCTTCCGGTTCGGTTGAGACAGGCGGGAAGGATCGGACGGAAAACGGTGGACAGAAGGAGTAATCAGGAAAGGAGAATTTATGAGAATCGCAGTTCCGATTAAAGAAGACAGGGGACTGGAGAGTCCGGTTCACGGGCATTTCGGTTCCGCCCCGATTTTTGCACGGGTGGATTCCGAAACAATGGAATTCAAGGCGTTTCAGAACCGCAATCTTGAGCACGCCCACGGCATGTGCAACCCGCTGAGCCTCATCAAAGATATGCAGGTGGATGCTCTGATATGCGCCGGCATGGGAACCCGCGCCCTTCAGCTGCTTAATCAGGCCGACATCAAGGTGTTCAAGACAAGCGCCCAGACTGTGAGGGAAGCCATCACCCACCTTACTGACGGCTCGCTCCCTGAAATGACCGAGGAGGGAGCGTGCAGCGAGCATGGATGCCACTGATGCATTATGAGGCACCTGAACCACGTTATTAATCAGACCGACGTCGAAGCTAACCGCATCCGGTTTACGGAGAGGATCAACCTGTACCGCGCACGCGGACTCGATCTCCTCGGACACCGTGAGTAGCTGTTGCGGCGGGCAGGCGTCATGCCCGCGTTGCAAAAAGGCGGTGAAAAGGCTCTTGAGGAAGCGAGACATGTTATTGGCCTACCATGCGGATCACCGGGGAATAGCGGATGACAATCCTGAGCTGGTAATCAAAGATGGTGAGGTATGAGATCGCATTAACGCAGGTTCGGCGCCCAATTCTTCTTGATGATTTTTTTGCAGATGTAGCGGATCAACCTGTGAAATAACTGGTCATCATGCAGCCAGGCGAGATCCCCGTCTGTCGCGATATGCGCTATGTCGCGGTAGCCGAGGGTGATCGATCTGCGCAGGCTCGCGAGCGCCTCGCTCTTCTTGTGGATCAGGCTGTAGCTGCAGGCGAGGTTGTAGTGGGCAATCGGATCCTTCGGCCGCAGCGCCGTGAGGCGCTGGTCTATTTTAAGACCTTCCTGGTAGAGACCCTTCCGCGCATACGCCTCGCCCAGAACTGATAACGCCTCGACATAGTCGGGCGCTTTTTCTATAATCGCACGGTAGAAATCAATCTCAAAGTTGAGATTGTCACCGAGATCGCATCCGGAGCTCTCTATACGCCCTCTATTCATATCCGTCACCACTAAGTTTATAACATGATTTGAGCGGGATGTCAATAGTTCAACTATGACAGCAATACACCGCATCCAAAAATACATTGAGGACAACAGGGAGAAGTTTTTGGCGGAGCTCAGTGAGCTCTGCCGCATCCCCTCACGTTCCGGGAATACCAGGGCTCTCCACGAGGCGGCCGCGTGGATCGCCCGCGCGCTCTCCGCGCTGGGGGCGGAGGCGAGGATCTTTGAGATACCCGGGGGCGCGCCCATCGTGTACGGCGAACTCGGCGAGGGGCCGAGAACCCTGCTGGTGTACAACCACTACGATGTCCAGCCGCCTGAGCCCCTGGAGCTGTGGAACACAGAGCCTTTTTCACCGAAGGTCCTCGACGGGCGCCTCTACTGCAGGGGGGCGAGCGATAACAAGGGCAACCTGATGGCGCGTCTCCACGCGGTCCGGGCCTGCGTTGAAACCATGGGCGCATTGCCGCTCAAGGTTAAATTTCTTGTGGAGGGCGAAGAGGAGACGAGTTCGAAACACCTGGCGGAATTCATACGGCAGCACAAGGATCTCCTGAGTGCAGACGGCTGCTTGTGGGAGTGCTCATGGAAGGACCCGCAGGGTCGCCACATCCTCACGTGCGGCCTCAAGGGGCACTGCTATGTGGAGCTCAGGGTGAGGGGGGCGCGCCATGACTTGCACTCCTCCTACGCGGGTATCGTTCCGAACCCCGCGTGGCGGCTCGTCTGGGCTCTCGGGACACTCATGGACGAGCGCTCCAGGATCACCATCCGGGGTTGGTTGGAAGAGATGAGAGGGCTGGGCGAGGCAGATGAGCGGGCGTTGAAACGGGTGGTGTTCGATGCGGAGGGATTCAGAGAGATGCACGGTTTCCGCGAGTTCGTCCGCGGGATGTCAGGCGGCGAGCTGGTACGTGAGCTGCTCTATGCGCCCACCTGCACGATATGCGGCCTGAGCGCCGGTTACACGGGCGAGGGTCCGAAGACGGTGCTCCCCTCTGAGTCGATCGCCAAACTTGATTTTCGCCTGGTGCCGGACATGACGCCTGAGAAGCTGCTCGCATGCCTCAGGCGCCACCTCGACGAGCAAGGCTTCGGGGATGTCACGATCCATCCCCTGGGTGGCATCATGCCTGCCAGGACCGATTGCGAGGACAGGATCGTCAGGGCGGCGCTCGCGGCGGTTCGCGAGGTGTGCGGGAGGGAGCCGATCCTCTACCCCGTGGCGCCGTGGAGCGGCCCGCTCAATGATGTCTGCGGCGTATTGAATATGCCGTCGGTGTCGTTCGGGGTCGGGCACGCCGATTCACATGACCACGCACCGAATGAGAATATCAGGGTCTCGGACTACGATGAGGGAATACGGTGCATGGCGGCCTTCATGCGCATCTATGCGCGCGCGTAGCACGCCCGGCCCCGCATGCGGGGCCGCAACCAAATCATCTGTATGTATCGGTACCGCATCTGTGTTCATCTGTGATACACATCGAAGTTTTAACGAGCACCACAGATACACACAGATAGACACAGATGAACACAAACAGGAGAGATGATTTTACTGAACATACTCAGTTGTCGTGGATATTCCTGGGCGCCTTGGCGAGGATTTCCTGCAGGATGGCCTTGTACGCGATCTGGTGTTCAATGACGCGGGTGAGCATCTCGAGACGCTCCTGAAGATCGAGTGTTTCCAGGAGCTTTTGTTTGGCATGGGCGTCGATGGTGAGCGTCGCGGCGATGAGGTTGGAGACGATCTCCGCGTCCTCCAGCTCCTCGAGGCGGGAGATGAAGTCCCCCTCCGCCCCGTCTGCCGTGTGAACGAGCACGCGGAAGAGATCGAGGATTTTGAGGCGGTGCGCATTGGCGGCACCCGGTTCGGCGGGATAGCTCTCCAGTCTCTCGATTTCGGCGATTGGATAGGGCCGGTGCTGGGTATAGCGCGTGCTGGCGATTCGCGCGACGCCGCCCAGGAACACGCTGAAACTCGAGTCGGCGAGCTTGCTGACCTTGGCGATCTGCCCCAGGCAGGCGACCCGGTAGGTCGGCGCATCGAGGAGGCTCTTGGGGGATCCCTTCTGCATCAGGACGACTCCCATCATGCTGTTCCCCTTGAGGCAATCCTCGAGCATGAGCCGGTAGTGAGGTTCATAGATGACGAGCGGCAGGAGTGTGTGGGGGAAGAGTATCGTGTCGGGAAGCGGGAAAATGACCGCCGTGTGGGGTATCTGATGGCTGTGCTGTTCTGGCATATAGAGCTATACTATACACTATCTGAAAACGCTGTCAACCGGAGCGGGCCTTGGGGTTTCTCCGTTTTTAGAAACTAAGGTAATTTTTCACCACGGACCTGCCTGCCGGCGGGAAGGGATAAACACGGATTAATTATTGCCCTAGAAACTAGAAACGAGAAACTGTTGTTACTGTTTTAAAGATCTCTGTGTCCTCCGTGCCTCCGTGGTAGATTATACGATAATGGCTGAGCGGTGAGCGAGAGAGGAGGAGAAATATGCCCGTACTGACCTTTTTGGGGCATGGCGCGTTTCAGCTAGATCTTCAAAAAACGAGCCTTGTGATTGACCCGTTCCTCACCGGCAACCCCCGCGCCCGCGCGAGGCCTGAAGAGATCAGGGTCGGCTACGTACTGCTGACGCACGGCCATCCGGATCACCTCGGCGATGGAATCGCGATCGCGCGGAATAACGACGCCACGATCATCGCCCCCTTCGAGCTGGCGACCTATTGCGAACGCCAGGGGGCAACGGTACACCCCATGCACATCGGGGGGGCGCACGATTTTCCGTTCGGACGGGTAAAGCTCACCATCGCGTTCCACGGATCAGGCTACCCGACCGAGGAGGGGATGCTCTACATGGGCAATCCCTGCGGTTTCCTCATCGCCGCAGACGGAAAAACCGTGTATCATGCGGGTGATACCGGTCTCTTCTACGACATGAAACTCATCGGCGAAATGAACCGGATCGATGTCGCGCTCCTGCCGATCGGCGGGAACTTCACGATGGATATTGATGACGCGGTGAAAGCGGCGGAGCTGCTCGGCGCCGGGCTCTCCATCCCCATGCACTACGGCACCTTTGACCTCATCGCGGCGGATCCGAGCATCTTCGAAAGGAAAATCGGTGAGAAGGGCATGCGGGCGAGAATCCTTCATGTGGGCGAGCGCCTCGCGATCTGATGCGCGTCGGTGCGATGCGGTTTTGTTTTGAATATGCAGGTTCTAATAAAATAAGGTTACATCAACGGATTTCACTGATTATCACTGATTTTACCGCAGGAAACTTTGAGAGTTTATTTTAATCGGTGTAATCCGTGCAATCCGTGGATAGAAAACGTTGAAGGTGGGTAGGCTCACTATAACGGTTGATGAATAGATCATGATAAAGAGGAGGTCCACGGATTATGAAAAACGGTCCCACGGTGCTCCTGATGGTGCTCGACGCGGTTGGCGTGACCACCCTTGAGTATCTCCTTGCGCACAGTGCGCGGAAGGTCCATCTGCCCCACCTCTGTGAAATGGGCTTGGGCAATATCCTCTCCGAAAAATTCAGGGACCGTATAGCCTCCCGCCCGGGGGCCCAGCTCTCCCTCGCGCTGACTCAGGCATCCGCGTACCCCGACAGCACCATCGGGCACCGGGAGATGGTCGGGGTCGTCGATCCACGGAAGTACCAGCTCTTCCCGGACGGGTTCCCTCAGAATTTTGTGAGGGCGCTCGAGAAGGAGATCGGCAGGGGAGTGATGTTCAACCGGATGGCGGGTGGGATGGAAGCGATCGAGGAGAACAGGGAGCTCCATGAGCACACGGGCCGCCCGATCCTCTACGCGAGCAAGTGCGATCCCGTACTGCAGCTCGCGATGAACGAGGAGATCATCCCCATCCCCGAACAGCACCGCATTGTGGACGCGAGTTTCGCCCTGGCGCTCCGCATGGGGCTGAAGGTCACCCGCGCCATCGGCCGGTCATACGTGATGAAAGATGACGCGATTTTCAGGACGCCCAACCGCCACGACTGCACCCTCCCACTAGAGGGGCCAACGCTCATCGGGATCGCCCGGGGCAGGGGTGTGCGCACCGTGAGCGTCGGGAAGGCGGCGGAACTCGTGGGCGCCGATTTCGATGACACTATCAAGCTCACCGACCCGAAGCTGCTCGATCCCGCGCTCGGCTTCAGGTTTGTGGACGGGAAGAAGCGAGATACCAACCCCTATTCGATCCAGGGGACGATCAACGCGCTCGTTGCCGCCAGAAATATTTCACGCCCCAGGGGGACGTTCGTTTTTGCGAATTGTGTGGACGCCGACAGCCTCTTCGGGCACACGCGGGACGTCGAGGGAGCGCTGCGCTCAATCGAGGAGTTCGATCGCCTGCTCCCCAGGGTCACGCACCTCCTCGCCCCCGGGGACATGATCATGATCACCGCTGATCACGGCATAGAGCACCGCGAGGATTACGGCTACCACAGCCTGGAGCCATTGCCGATGCTGGCGGAGAGAGTGGGCGTTCGGTTCGATCTGAATCTGTTCACGCGCGGAACCCTCGCGCTCGCCGGCTACCTCGCCGCTCAGGTTTTCGGCTGCGGGGATGAGTACGTGGAGACGTGCGCGCTGGGGAAATATCTGAGGAGCGGGAGGAGGGGGGGCGCCCGGCAGGGGGCAGATAGGAGGTGCCATGCGCAGGACCATCACGTTTAAAGGGAACCCGCTGACCCTCGTGGGCAGAGCGGTGAAGGAAGGAGACGGTGCTCCGGACTTCAGGGTGCTCTCGGGAGATTTAAAAGAGGTCAGGTTGTCTCAGTTCAAGGACAAGGTAAAAATTATCACCTCATTCCCCTCGCTCGATACCCCTGTCTGCGATATGCAGGTGAAGGAGTTTAATAAGAGAGCGATATCGCTCTCGGAAGGGGTGGTCATCCTGGGGATAAGCAACGATCTGCCCTTCGCGCAGAAGAGATTCTGTGAGGACAATGATATCAGGAATGTGGTGGTATTGTCGGATTACCGCTATTCCTCGTTTGGCATAAACTACGGCATGCTCATCAAGGAGCTCAAGCTTCTGGCGCGAGCGGTGTGTATCCTGGATAGGGATAATATCGTTCGGTATATTCAGATCGTCGGGGAGTTGGCCGCCCCCCCGGACTACGACCGAGCGGTAGAAAATCTGCGCGAGGTCATTGCGAAACCCGCGCTGCACGCAGGCGGAGCACAGACCGCTCGCTGCGTGCCGTGCGAGGGAGGCATCCCTGCGTTGCCAAGGGATGTCGCGGAGAGAATGGCTGCCAGAATCAAGGGGTGGGAGCTGGTCGAGGGCGTGAAGCTCAAGAAGGAATTCACATTTAAAGACTTTGTGGAAGCGAAGTACTTCCTCGATCTCCTCGCGATGGTCGCTGAGGATCAAGGGCACCATCCCGTCTTGACCTTGTTGTACAACAAGGTGAGGGTAACCCTCGCCACGCATGCCGCCGGAGGGTTGACGGAGAACGATTTCATCATGGCGAGGATCATTGATGCTGTGATTCAGACAGTGGGAGAAGAGAAGAGCTAATCTTTTATGTAGCAAAGAGTTATGTGATTTATGAGATTGAGGCCTGAGATTTTCTTTCGGCCTCATCATTTTTTTGCTTGTAATCTGATTGTATAATGATATAGTT
>JAPLCX010000080.1 GCA_026392035.1 Candidatus Auribacterota bacterium
CAAAAAATTGCAGCAGCAGGGCGTCAATCCCAAAGTCCCTTGGCTCTATGATTACAAACTTGACTTCCGCTTCAAATAAACGTTGACCTCCGCCTTTTCGGGGGCCGAAGTCCAATAAACTGACCCCCAAAAATGGCTGCTTAGCGGGATCCGTGGCCCCCCTCTATAAGTGACCCCTTACACTTAAACAAATTGAACGGTTATTATTCCGCCTTGATCACAAAAAAGCCACGCTGCGTCCGCACGAGGAATTTCTGGCCTGGCTTCGCATCCCTGACACGCGCCTCCCAATCCGCGAGCCCGGTCACCGGGCGGCGGTTCACATCCAGAACGATATCGCCCCGCCTCATGCCTGCCCTCGCCGCAGCCCCACCCGGGTGCACATCAGTCACCAGGAGCCCTCGCGATTGTGCGCTCAGGTTAAATCTCGCCGCCAGTTGAGGTGTCACCTCTTCAAGAATGAGCCCCAGCCCCGCCTCGCGCCCACGCTCCTTCTCCGTGCGCGCGCCGATCGCGACCTCGATAGTCTTCTCCCGCCCCTCCCTGACGATGGAGAGCGCGACCTTTTCGCCGACCGCTTTCTGCGCGACGAGGGCAATGAGTTCCTGCGGGCTCTTCACCGGCTTCCCCCCGAAGGAACGTATGACGTCACCTTCCTTGATACCCGCGCTATGGGCAGGTCCCGACTCGACCACCATGGCAACCACGACCCCCTGGCCATCGGCAATCCCAAATTCCGCCTGGAGCAGCGGCGTGAGCTCCTGCACCCCTACTCCCAACCACCCCCGCGATAGCTCCACGCTTTCGATAACCAGCGGATGCATTTCTTTGACCATCTGAAAAGGCGCATCACTCCCCGCGGGCATCCCCGCGAGCCTGCCGGCCTCAAAATCCTGCGGCTGCCTGCTGGCGATCGCCATGATGGAATAGGGGAGCTCCCGGGCCGGGACATCGCTCACACGGGCAGTCGTCTCTCTCCTCTCAGGCTTCTCACGCATGAGGAACACGCTCGCCGCCAGAACCAGTGCGGCGGCCGCCGAGGTCACGATCACGGCCGGCCTTCTCACCGGGAACAGTTCCCTGAACCGTACCCGCCGCGATCCCCGCGCGCCCTCTTCCCGCTTCAATCGCTCCATCAATCGGGGATAAAACTCCTTCCAGTAGCTTTCTGATGGTTGCCCCATCGGCGTATTTTTGACGAGCACTTCCGTGCGCCCAAGGCGCCGCAAGGCGGACGCGCAGTTCTGACAGGCGGCGAGGTGTTTTTCGACGGAGCCCTTCGTCGTCGGACCGAGAATACCGTCGATATAATCAGACAACAGCCATTCAACTTTTCTGCAGCGCATGATATTTTCTCTCATGTGAACCACTGAAGACACTGAACAATGCCATTGATTTCAGTGAATTCAGTGTTCTCAGTGGTTTGTTCTTTCATGTGAACCACTGAAGGCATTTTACTTCAGTGTCTTCAGTGGTTCCTCTTATTTTTCGCGGCTCACTCCACAAATTTCCTCAGTTTCTGCTGCATCTTCATCCTCGCGTAGTGCAGCCGCGAGCGCGCCGTCCCTATCGAACATCCCATTACCTGCGCGATATCCTGGTGCGCCATCCCGTCGAATTCGTGGAGTACCAGCGCCATTCGATGCTTCAGGGAGAGCGATTCGAGCGCGTCAGCGACCGCGCGCTGCAATTCATTCAATTCCGCGGAATGGACGGCTTCCGCCGGTCCCGTCGTTACCCCGCTCCCGACCGCACGTTCTTCCATCTGCGCTGCCTCATCCAGCCGGAGATCCCCTCCCCTGCGCTTTCTCTTCCTCAGTGAGTCCATGCAGCAGTTGATCAGGATGCGGTAGAGCCAGGTATAAAAGAGCGAGTGCCCCTTGAATTTTTTGAGCCCTCTGTATGCCCTGATAAAAGTTTCCTGAGCGACATCGTCCGCATCGCTGTGGTTGCCCATCACCCGGCAAGCGATATAATATATTTTAGCTTTATATTTGTCAACTAATTTCCTGAATGCGTCCGGATCATTTTCCTGCGCGCGTCCCACCAGAAGTTCGTCGGAAAGTTCCATATACCCCTTGTATAGTCCGGTCAGTGAGCCCACGAACGGAAACAGAGCCCCGCCGGCTCCACTGAAGCATATGATTATAATACAAGGGGGTCAGCCGCATAACCTTTTTCCTGACCATTCGAAAAAAAGAGCCGGACAGGCCGAGTGAAAGGAGGGGACAACGCACCTGCGGTGCGATTTCAAGCTCGAACCTGTCCAGTTCTTTTGAACCTTCCGGTGCACATGCGCACTCTTTTCGATCTATAAAGTTAGACGCAGCAGCCCGCGGCGCGTTCAAAATATTTTCGCGCTTCATGTGAGCAAAAAAGCCAGGCACTTAACCCCTTGCCTGGCTTTTTGTTACACTCCACGCCGAACCTAGCGCCAAATCGGAATCCAGATTATGCTTTTTACACTTTCTGCTTTCAACCTTGTGCTGTCGTTACTGCATATCCCCCGTGGAGAAATCAGTTACCTCATAGGTGAGTTCTTCCGTTCTTATCCTGTCCTCCTTAGCAAGAGCTTTTTCGGCAGAAATCTCCCCGCCTTTCTTTTCCTCTCCCTTCTCACCGAACAGTTTCGTGATGGCGAAATAGGCGGCGAGGGGGATCGCCAGCACATAGAGGATGTACTGGAGCATCCCGAGCTTAATAGGCGGCTGCGGAGAGAAGCGGCTCAAGTTATAGAGCAGAAGCGCTACTGCCAGATAATCCACCGCAAAATTGACGTGCGGGTTGTTCGCCTTGGCGAGGCACAGGCCGTTCGTCCTGTCCTTCTGAAAAGGCCAGAGGAGGCTCCCCCCCATGTGGCCGGTGAGATCCTCCGCAATGTGGACGGCATAACCCAGAAACGCCACCAGCCCATACAGCCAGCCCATGCCCCATCCGGTGACGAGCGATGCAAGGAGCCATACGCCGATGGAAAGGAAAAAGCCCAGGACAAAGCTGTGGCTCCAGGTCCGATGCCAGGGGAGAAATTCCACCTCCACCACGTCCTCCATTTTCCTGAAACCGAACTGCGGCCCGCTCATGATGTCCACCACCGAGGGTCGGCCATGCGGATCGAGCATCCTGCCCTTGAGCGTATAGCGTCCCACGCGGTTCTGCTTCGGCTCAGTGCCGAGATAGGGGATCTGTGAGGTGGTGACGATTTCGTTGATGACGACCACGATCTCGTTCTTCTCATTGTCGAACTTGATGACATACTGCCGCCAGAGATCCGCACCCAGGCGCATCGGGTAGAGCTGCACCTTCACATAGCGCCCGGTCGCGTAGGATTCGTCTATCGCCCGTCCGATCTGTTCTGCCATCTTCTGGGGGTTGGGATTATTGGGATCGGCATCAATATCATAGTCGACGCGTGAGAGAAATTGGCCGAACTTGAAGTCGAGGGTATCGGGGAGGATCCCGAAGAGACCGCCGAGCACCAGGATATATGAACTCGCGATATTGCTATTCGCCAGTTTCGTCGCCGCGGGGATAAATGACGCTATCGCCACGCCGCTTATAAAATGGGTCAAACCCTTCATTGCATTACCCTCCGTTCACGTTTTACCACTGAAGACACTGAAGTCACTGAAAAATATTACTCTTATATTTCTTCTTTCAGTGTATTCAGTGTCCTCAGTGGTTTACCTCTTTCAATCTAAATGGAAAAATTTCAAGACCGCCGGGCCATGGCCCGCCATGCTGAGCGCCAGCCAGATGAGCAGCAATGCCATAGAGTTACTCAATCGAGCATGGTAAAATGCGGGAATGAGCCCGATCCCCGTTCCCACCGCCATAAGAAACATTCCCATCCATCCCGTGAGGCCCCAGACAATAGCGAATATAATACCGAGCGCAATCCAGAGGACATGATGATAGTCGATGCAGGTGATGAGTTTTATCGTCCAGCGGGTGAGCGGGAACATCATCAGGAAAGCGAGCGCGCCACTGATCATCATAACGGCAAGAATCTGAAAATATTCCTCAAAGGTATAGGGGGTAAAGATCGGCTTCAGAATAATAGACATCCCGCCGCGCGCGATTCCCCCGCCCTTGGGCATGAGCGTCGGCACGAAGAAAAGCAGAAACGCGCCGACATAGTACACCACCTTTGAAACCCCTTGCGAGACCACGAAGATCCGGTCGTCTCGCTGGCCGGTCGCCGCCCCTGCAATAATGCCGCCGATGCCACCGGTGACCGCAGGGGTGACCGCCGCAATCCCGCCGCCGATGGTGCCGGCAAAAATACCCTTGGCGAGAAGACGATGATCGCAATCGATGGTGGAACTGATATACTGCGGCGGAACCTCCTGCCTCGAGACAAGATTTCTGGAAATAATCGCTACGGCAAAGAGCCCCACGAATACCGGCATGATACCCTGGAAACTCATTTCCAATGGCACCAACGTCCGATTGAGTATTATGAATCCCATGAATCCTGCCAGGGCCATCGTCCCGATGCCCGCAACAAGATTTGCCCAGGCCCATTTGAACTTCTCCCACTTGGTCCTGCCGAGCCCCGTCCCCTTCGGCCATTCACTCATGATCATGTAGGTGACGACGAGAAGCAGGATCCACGCAAGGTTCTGGCTGCGTATCTGGACGATCGCCGGCAGGGTGTAGAAACAGAACGGCGTGAGGAGCGCCATGACGATGATTGCCGCGAGACTCCCGACACCGGTGAGGATGGCCGCTTCGTATCCCCGTCCCTGCATCATATACTTCTGCCCCGGCAATACGACGAAGACCGCCGCTTCATCAGGGGCGCCGAAAAACATCGAGGGGATCGTATTGATGATCGACCAGGCGACAAGCTGCGACATGAAAAACGCCGGCAGGGCAACCTCCGGGATGAGCTGCGGCCAGGCGAACCATGCGAGCAGAACGATGCCGGCCACATTAAATATATGGAGGGCGGGGATCATTGACAGGAGCCCCCCGATGACCGTGCCGAGAATGGTATAGATAAGAATCAGGATATAATCCATGATCTTCTCCTCTCCCGTATCACTTAAAAAAACACCGACGACTGAGATTCTGATTCTCCCTCGCCCCCTTCGCGAGAAGCGCCCGGCTTCTTGCCCTCTTCCGCGCCTTCGCGTATCTTTTCATAACCGGGTATCTTCTTCGTGGGGATCGTATCATCCTTCAAAACCTCGATCTTCTCGACATCGCGGACTTTCACCTGGGGCCTGCCATTAAATGCATCCACACTGCCCGCCACCCTGATCTCGTTGCCAATCCCGGTGACTCTTTCTATATCCTTGATCCGGTCAAGATCGCTCTTGAAGAGAGGGACATCCGTCGTGCCTGTGACATCGCCGATTACCAGTATGGTAGTCCCTTTAATCCGTTTGACCGCAATGATCTCCCCCACCACCTCCACCGCCTTATTCTTATTCGCAAGAGTGACTTTGTCGATCGTTACTTTTTCGAACACCGCCGGGATCACCTTCACTCGTGAGGGGATATTGATCATGAGGCTCGTCCCGTACTTCTCGGTCATCTGAATGGATCCGACCACACTCACCTCATCGCCCACCTGTGGAACATTCCCCAACGCGCGCATCTTGCTGAGCCCCCGGAACGCCTGGGCCCTGACCTGCTCGCTCCCATCGTCAACATCGAACGCCACACCATCCCTGCCCGTCATCGAGACCTTCACGACCTTCCCCCGCACCTCGACCACGGCGTTGTTCATCCGGGCATTGATGTTCCCGATGCGGACAATGGGTATCTTGATCTTCGTCGCGGTAAACCACAGGAGCGCCAACCCTCCGATCGCGAGCACCAGGGCGGCGCGCTTGAAGAAGATGATACTCATCCTCTTTTTCAACTCCGTCCCGCAGTACGGGCACTTCTCGTACGCCCCCACGAACTTCCCGCAACTAGGACAGAGCGTCTCCTCGGGAAACTCACGAATGGCTTCAATGCCACCGCCGACGTATCGTTTCTCTTCCATTGGTCCCCTCCTCTTTTTTGTTAACTAACGCCTATGCACCCTGAATGTGCCCTCACAAGAAAAGCGCAGGCGCGCGATTCATCATCGCGCGGCCCGCGCTCGTCGTGCCTTCACCCTGCCTCGAGACGCACTTTCCATGGTGATCTCTGATGGGACAATGGGTCTAAATGGTGCACCCGGCTATTGGTCGCTCCATTATAGCATTACTCTCGTTTGCCCCCACTGATATTTTATCCCCCGTGACACGGTGAGGGCGCCTCGCGCTCTGTGCGGTGATACTCCACCACGTCGCTCACGCGGTCGGCGTAGGTGAGCCGTATGTTCACACGCTCGAATCCGGCCTCTCGCATTGCCCGTTCCACCACCATGCGCGCCATGCCCGGCCTGTTGCACTCCTCTGACAGGTGCGCCAGGAACACGTCCGAGAGTTCCTCCGAGGCAACCTCCGCGATGAGCTCTGCGGCCGCGTCATTGGACAGGTGTCCCACATCACTGCGGATTCTCTCTTTAAGGGAGACATGCCGCGGGCCGTTGTTGAGCAGATCCTGGTCATGGTTAGTTTCTACTACAAGTACGCTGCACCCCTGGAGCATCCGTTTCACCGTTTTTGATGGATGACCGCAGTCGGTGACGATACCGATCCGTATCTCCCCATCGCGGATAATGAAACCCACCGGATCACTGGCATCGTGCGGGACAGGGAACGGATGGACTGTCACGGTCCCCAGGGCAAACTCAGTCCCGTTCTTGAAAAATTTCAGCCTCTCCGAGGGGATGCCCTTCTCAATGATGGCGCTCGCCGTCTGCCGGTTGACGTACACCGGGACGCTGTGGCTCCTGCACAGTCCCGCGAGCCCCCTGATATGGTCGTGGTGCTCGTGGCTGATCAGAACGGCCTCGATCTCTGAGAGCGCCGCGCCCGCCGCCGAGAGCCGCCCCTCCAATTCCCTGCGGCTCAGACCCGCGTCGATGAGGAAGCTATAGCCATCGCCGGCGATGTAGATGGAATTACCGGAACTCCCGCTCCCGAGAACGCACATTCTCATGGGTTTATTGTCTCCACTTCTCTGTTCATGATATCATTATTTGTGCGGCGCGGCAAAAACATATCTGCCACGGTACCCCGTCCTACATCATGGTTGGACATGGTGATCCGCGCGTCAAAGTGGAGCCGTCAATCCCGGGTTCAGCCGCCTCTCATAGATCACATAGCCGCCACCCAGAAGCACCGGGTGGTACTCCGTATCGAGGATGAACTGAAGTTCTTTAAACTCCCGACTCGTATCTGGTCCGGAGACCCAGGGCTTATCAGTCTCAACCTGGATAACGAATCGCGGCTTTGCTGCCGCCAGGCATTTAATGAAACAGGCACGCATTTCTTGTATATAGACACTCGAGACGTGATGGTAAAAAATGAAATCGCCAAAGAAAGGAGTCGCGAGCGGCGCCCGCGCTATCAGCATCGCATGGACCGCGCCGCCCGTCCAATCAAGCGGCTGGACTTTGTCGCCCGGTTGCATATGCGTTTTCAAGTATGCTGCAATTTCGTCAACCCTCCCGTTGTTGGGAGGCGGCGGCAGCCTTCCCTTTATCTGCTCAAAGAATACGTTCGGGGGGCGTAGCAGAAAACATATCGCAAGGAGAAACACCGCAACAGGGAATCGCCTGCGCACCGCATTGCTTGCCTCAGGCTGCTCAACAAAGCAGAGGGAACTCAGGAGCGCCATGAAATATGCGAACGGGAGCCAATGGTAGGTGTAGAACTTGCCGGCCCACAGGACATACACACTATATAAGAACGCCAGCCCGATGAGCAGGACCACCTGCCGTTTCTGGGCGCTCGTGAGTGAGGAACTGAGAAACGAAATGCACACGCCGACCGCGGCGGGGATACAATACAGGCCGTAACCGCCAAAGCGCATGTAGTTCATTAAAAGATACTTCGCGCGAGGAGGACCGGTAAGTATCTCGTGGTATCCTGTAAGCTGGCCATAAAGCGGCCAGTAATTGACCGCAATATCAAAGAAACCCTGCAATGCCCCGTTTTGGAATAGCCAGAGCGCTAGTGCCAGCGCCGGGAGTAAAAAACCGAGCATTGAAAGTCCGATAATCACCGGTACTCGGGAGACGGCTTGCGGGGCGCCGGGGTGACGCCTGCGGTCAATTATTCGCCACGACAGCACAAGCGGAAACGCGATTGCCGCATGAGGCTTGAGCGCGGCAGCCAATCCGAAAAAGAAGCCCACCGCCATACCGTTCATCGCTTCGCTCTTCCAGCGGTTCGAAGACGCAAGAATGAGGGCAATGATCACCGGGAGGAGTAACAGATATTCTCTCTGCATGCTCGCGATCGGTCCACGGCCAAGATATATGAGGCCAAAAAGAATCGCCCCGCACCAGGCAACGCGCCCGCCGAGTTTTTTCATCCAGTGCCACGTCGCACTCAGTATCGCACCGAGGTAAATCAAATCGGCGCATCGAAAACCAAGGTCGCTGTATCCGAAGATGAGACCAATGCACACGTTCACGAAGTATATTCCCGGGATATTGATGTCAAAGAAATCACGGTAGGGAACATAATGCAGATGTTCAATCAGATACGCCATATACAACTGAAGAGGGGCGTCGTGCATCATGCGCCATCTCAGCGAGAACACGGCGACTGCGAGGAGCACGACGCTCATGAGCACAAGAATGACAACCGCAAACACGCGCTGCATACTGTCTCTCACCACAGAGGTATGTTCCTCACCGATCAAGAATATCTTCAGGGGCACATGCGCATCGCAGTGTGTCTCTTTTCCATGATATATCTATTCTCACTGAATGTCATCCGGGAGTTAGCACAATGCTGCTTCTCCCCCTGCACGCAACGATCTGATTTGCCAGGAGGTGGATGAAAATGTTATACTCCGCTTTATGAATCGCACCACACGTCCGTTTACCATGGTGTTCATAGCAGGCCTCGCCGCGCGTCTTTTATTTTCCCTGATGCCTGTTTCAACCCTCATTGGAAAATTTGTCTCGGACGATGCGTACTATTATTTCGTGATCGCCCGCAATGTGGCGCGAGGCTACGGCGCGAGTTTCGATGGGACAAGCCTGACGAACGGTTTTCACCCTTTGCTTGTTGCGCTCCTGGCTCCCCTGTTCCGCTTCGTGGATGGCAATCCCGATCTTCCAGTCCACTGCGCCCTTGTGATGCTCTCGATATTCGACTGCCTCGCCGGCTACCTCATCTACCGCACCCTCCGCACGATCTCCGACGAGCGGGGGGCGCTCATCGGGAGCGCATTCTGGCTCCTCAATCCCTGTCTCTTCTTTGTTTCCCTGACGGGGACGGAGGCCAGCCTCTGCGCATTCTTCGTGGCGTATGCCATCCTGCTCTATACGGTGCTGATTCAGCGGCAGGAGCTGGAAACCCGCCGCGCCGTCCTGCTGGGAGCAGTGACCGGGCTGGCAGCGCTTGCTCGCTCCGATTCGATTTTCCTGCTCGCCGCATTCCTCATCGGCATCCTCACGCGCCGCGGCACACGCACGGAGAAGCGGCTCGCTCTATCGGCTGCGCTCTGTATCACCGCGCTCATCGTCTGCGCCCCATGGCTGCTCTGGAACCTTGCGCATTTTGGGACCATCCGCCAGGTGAGCGGCGTGGTAAAGCCATACATACAGAGGCTCCTCTTCCTGAAAGAAGGGGGCGCATATGATGCCGCTCATCTCACCGCAAAGCTTCTCTCCAGCCTGAAGGCCGCGTTCGTCATGATCGCCACGAGCTCCGGGGTGCGGGTTACTGGATTTATCGCCCTGCTCGCGGTCATCGTGAGCGCCCTCACAGGTTTGAAACAGGAACAGTCTCGAAATGCCCGGAATATCATCTCGGTAGTACTCCTCTATGCCACTTTCATTTTCTTGTTCTACGGCCTCTATTTCTGGCATATCCAGGCCTGGTATTTTCACAGCGTGCTCATGGCCCTCTCAATACCCCTGGGCTGGGCGGCCTCTCTATGGGTCAGGCGTCTCGGGAGCCGCGTGGAAAAAGCATGGGGAATTGCGCTGGCCGCGGTCATGGCCGTGACTTTCATAAATGGATACAGACACTGGCGGATAGGATTCTACCCATGGCAGCAGACGTACTATCAACTGGCGCATGAGCTCGGCGATCGTTTCAAAGAACAAGACCGCTTCGCCGCCTTCAACGCCGGGGCCTACGGCTACTACTCGTCCGTCCCCCTGATCAACATGGACGGGCTCGTCAACAACAAGGCCTTTGACGCAATGAGGCAACGGACCCTGTTTACCGACTTTCTCAGAGATCAGCGCGTCCGCTATGTCATGGACCATGAGTATATCGTCAAGATGTACTGGGGACTCTTCGGGACAGGCCGCCTGGAGGACAGATTAACGCCCGTGGTGTCAATCATGACACCGTGGGTATTCTCAGATCAGTCTTCAGCACGGATTGTGATTTACGAAGTCGCAGGCAGCGCGGCGGGGCCGGAGAGCGAGACCACCTCCATACCTCGATAGCTTTATTTCATATAGTGCTTCACCTCGCCGGCAAGCGCCGCCGGGAGCTCCGCCTCGATAACGACACTGTTCCCCCGGTAGGTGCGCGCGAGGACATTCCCCTCTTCGTAGATCCGGGAGATCAACGACGCCTCGCCCTGCGGCAGGACGAGGCGGCAGGAGACCATCTGCGTGCTCAGCTCCGCCTCGACCATCTTAAGCAACCGGTCGAGCCCCTCGCCGCGCAGCGCCGATACCGCGACGTGCAGGGGGAAATGCCTCCCGTACCGTTTAATGCGGGATTCATCCCTCAGCAGGTCGATCTTGTTGAACGCGACAATGGCAGGCTTCTCGCCCGCCCCGATCTCCTTGAGCACCCCGCACGCCGAATCCATCTGTTCTTCCACCTGGTCATGAGAGACATCGACCACATGGATGAGCATATCAGCGCTCACCACCCCGTCGAGGGTCGCCTTGAACGATTCGATCAGATGGTGTGGGAGCTTTCGTATGAAACCGACCGTGTCCGCGAGCAGTATCTTCCGCCCCTTCGCCAGGGCGAGCACACGCGTGGTGGGGTCGAGCGTGGCGAAAAGCCTGTCCTCAACCAGCACGCCCGCGTGCGTGAGCGCATTCATGAGGGTGGACTTGCCGGCGTTGGTGTAGCCGACGATGGTGACCACCGGAATCTCCTTCCGCCGCCGCTGCTTCCCCTGCGTCCCCCGCTCCTTTTCGATCTCCGTGAGTTTATCGTTAAGATGGTCGATCTTTCCCCGGATGCGCCTGCGGTCAACCTCGAGCTGCTGCTCGCCCGGCCCCCTGGTGCCGATCCCTCCCTCCTGCCGCGAGAGGTGCGTCCAGGCCCGCGTGAGGCGGGGCAGCATGTAGCGGAGCTGCGCGAGCTCGACCTGGATCTTCCCCTCGCGTGACCGGGCGCGCTGCGCGAAAATGTCCATGATCAGCTCGGTCCGGTCAATCACCCGGCAGCCGGTGAGATCCTGGAGGTTCTTCACCTGGGCGGGACTGAGCTCATCATCAAAAATGACGAGGTCAACAGCTTCTCTCGCGCAGAGGCTGTGGAGCTCTTCTGCCTTGCCACGCCCGATGTAATACGCGGCGCATGGAGCACGCAGTTTCTGTATCAGCGTGTCAACCACGTGCGCCCCCGCGGTTGAGGCGAGCTGCGCGAGCTCGGCGAGGTGGTCCTCGACGTGCCAGCGGCGGTTCATGCCGGTCTCGAGGCCGACCAGGACCCCCCGCTCGCGCCCACTCTCACCACACTCTCCACGCCGGTTGCTCGTTGTTACATTATTCATGTTTTCTCACCACTGAGGACACCGAAGACACTGAATAAACGATATTTCAGCGCACTCAGTGTTCTCAGTGCCCTCAGTGGTTTAATCCTCTGTTGTTCGTGTACCATCCCGTGCTAACAAATACATGATTTTCTCTGCGGTTGTATCCGGGGTCTGGCCTTCCTGTATGTCCAGCCACTGTATCCTCGGATCCCTCCCGAACCACGTCATCTGCCGCTTGGCGAACGCCATGGTATTCTTCTTCAACGCCTCCATGGCCTCCGCGAGGGAGCAGTCCCCTTCGATATGCGCGCGCAGCTCCTTGATGCCGAGGGACTGCCATATAGTCGCATGAGGATCAATGCCAGCGCCGAGAAGCGCTCTCACCTCTTCGAGCGCGCCGCCGGCACACATCCGTTCCACCCGCTCCTCAATGCGGCGCCTGAGGGACTCCTTTTCTCTCCTCATCCCAATCATAATTATTTCGCAACCGAGATTCCTGCTGAAAAAAACTCCCGCATCCCCAACGCGCCCCTCTCCTCGCCACTCTCCCTGCTGCGACGAAATATTCTTCCCCGATACCTCGAACACCTCGAGCGCTCGGATGATCCTTTTTCTGTCGTTCGGGTGAATCCGCGCTGCCGCGCCGGGATCCACTTCCTTCAATCTCTCATAGAGCGGAGCGAGCCCCTCTTCGGCAACCTCCCTCTCCAGCCGATCTCTCAGGACGGCATCCCTCCCCGGCCCTGTAAAGATGCCGTCCAGGAGCGCGCGCACATACATGCCGGACCCTCCCCCCACCACCGGCACTCGCCCGTGGCCGCGTATGTTTGCAACTGCCTCCCGCGCGAGTCGAACGTACCGCGCGACATCGAACCGCTCCCTCGGATCGGCGATGTCAATGAGATGATGAGGGATCGCCTGCCGCTCGGCGGGAGAGGGTTTCGCTGACAGGATGTCCAGCCCCCGATAGATCTGCATCGAGTCGGCCGACAGGATCTCGGCCCCGATCTTCCGGGCGAGCTCGATCGCCACTGCTGACTTGCCGACAGCAGTCTGACCGACAATAAATATAATGTCCGGCATGATAATCAAGTATATTGTAAGGGGTCACTTATAGAGGGGGGCCACGGATCCCGCTAAGCGGGACGGATTATGACGGATATTCACAGATGAAAAGAAAGCTTCATCTGCGGCCATCCGTGTGGTTATCCGTGAAAATCCGTGGCGAACATCATTTATCGCAAAATCATAGAAAGGGGATATCTAATCTATAATTACGATAGTTTCGCACGGCGGCAATAAATATTCTTGATTTATCGTCTTGAATAAGAGATGATATTGCTCAATCTTTAATCTCTAAAAAGGGAGGAGGTATCATGAAGAAGTTAGCGGTTGCGGTAGTATTCCTCGCTATCGCCGGCGTCATCTTTGCCCAGGATGCCCCGAAGGCCGAAAAGCCCGAGGGTGCAGCTCCGGCGGCTCCGGTGAGCGGTGAGGTGAAGGAGGCCCCTGCGGAGGCTCCGGCGAGCGCTGCGGTAAAGGAAGCCCCGGCGGCGGCAGAGGGCGAGTTCTGCGCAAAGGTAAGAACAGTAGATGGCAAGGAGACGCTGGGAAAGTGCCACAAGAAGGGATGCAAATTTTTCCCGAAAGGCAACCTCAAGTGTTTCCCGACCGCCGACGCCGCCAAGGGCGCCGGTGTTTTGGGCTTCTGCAAGATGTGCTGCAAGGAGCTTCAATAGAAACGTTTCAAATTCATTCAAGAATGGCAGCGCAAAAATGCCCCTCAGCAATGAGGGGCATTTGTTTTGTATCTCTTGAGTTCCCAATAGATTACATACAACGTCTGCAATTACGTTCGGCCGAACTTCTTGTCCAGTTCCGCCATGCTTATCATGATGATCGTCGGGCGGCCGTGCGGGCAGGAGTTTGGGGATTTGCACTTCAGGAGATCACTCACCAGCCTCTGGAGTTCCTCGCCCCTCAGCGGGTCTCTCCGCTTCACCGCGGCGCGACAGACCTTCATGGCCACCCTCGCCGCCATCTCGTCCTTCACCGCCCTGCTCCTCCCCTCCTCCGCGAGCTCGCCCAGGACATCACGCATGAGCCGCTCGGCGTCTATGGCGCCCAGGCAGGCCGGCAGGTGGTCCACCTTCACGTCATTGTCACCGAATAACTCCACGCCGATCCCCAGTGATGTAAACGTCCCGATATGGTCGCCCACCAGCGCATACTCGGGCGCCGAGAGGTGCACCACGGCGGGGATGAGGAGGCGCTGGACCTCGCCCTCCCCCTTTTCGCCGAGGCGCATCACCTTCTCAAACAGGATGCGCTCGTGCGCGGCGTGCTGGTCTATGATCGCCATCCCTTCAGGAGTTTCGCAGATCACGTAGAGATTCTTGATCTGGCCGATGGGGCGGAGGCGCTCCATTCCCGTTCCCAGAGCGCCCTCACTCGCCCCCTCCGAGGGCAAGGGTTCCTGGGCGAACGGTGCAACGGGGATCCTCGAGGTCAATCCGCCCTCGCTCATGGTCTCGTAATGGGCGACCGGTTCGCTGACGGTCTGACCGTGTGCGGTGAACCCCGCTCCCGCGGCGCACCCTGAGGAGCGGAGTGCGCGCGACAGAACTTCCCGTACGAGATCGCGGACGAGTGAACCGTTTCGAAAACGCACCTCGCGCTTCGCGGGGTGGACGTTCACGTCAACCTCGGCGGGGTCAATTTCGAGAAAGACGAAAACGACCGGGTAGCGTTTCGCGGGAAGGACCCCCTCGCAGGCGTCCACAACCGCGAAACTTATGATTTTGTCCTGGACTGGCCGGCCGTTGACAAAGAAATGCTGCCCGCTGCGATTTCCCCGTGTCACCTCGGGCGCGCTGATGAAGCCGCGTATCGAAACCGAACCACTTCCCTCACCGAACGGTATTAGTTTGTCCGCGAGCTCCGCGCCGAAGAGCGCTCTGATGCGGTCGATCGCCTTTGCGGCGGCAGGCCCCCTGATAATCTCCTCACCATCTGAGATGAGCGTGAAACCTATCTCCGGCCTCGCCAGCGCCTGAGAGATCACCGCTGAGGCGATGTATGAATTCTCCGCCCGTTCGGAGCGAAGAAATTTGCGCCGCGCGGGGGTGTTGAAAAAGAGGTCGCGGACGATGACCTCGGTGCCCTCCGGAGCGCCCGTTTCCTTGACCTCTCCGATCCTGCCCCCCACCACGGTCACGCGCGTCCCGGCAAGCGCCCCCCGTTCCTTTGTCGTGAGTTCCAGGCGCGAGACGGCCGCGATGGAGGGGAGCGCTTCGCCGCGGAATCCCAGCGTGCGGATGGCGAAGATATCGGCGGCATCGGTGATCTTGCTCGTCGTGTGCCGCTCCAGTGCGAGCCCCGCGTCCTCCCGCCCCATCCCGCAGCCATTGTCACGCACCCTCACCAGCGACGTGCCGCCCGTGCGCACCTCGATGGAGATCTCGGAGGCGCCCGCGTCGATCGCGTTTTCCATAAGCTCCTTGACCGCGGACGCCGGCCGCTCGACCACCTCGCCGGCGGCGATCTTGTTCACGACCCCATCGGGCAACACCCTAATGCGGCTCACGACATTTCTCCTGCAATATCTTCAATCTGTAGAGCGCCTCGATGGGCGACATTTTGTCAACGTCAATGCTCTTCAACTCCTCGATGACCGGATGAGGCCGCATTTCAAAAAGGGTCAACTGCTGCGCCCCCGCCTGATCAGGGGGCGCGCCCTCAGGCCTGGGAAGCCGCTCCTCGCGGATGCAGCCTTCCTCAAGGGCGTTGAGGATGTCTTTCGCCCTCTCGATCACCTTCCGGGGGAGGCCGGCGAGGCGCGCGACGTGGATCCCATAGCTCTTATCCGTTCCGCCGGGGACGATCTTGCGCAGAAAGACGATCTCGTCATTCCACTCCCTGACGGCCACGTTGTAATTCTTCACGCCGGGGAGATTCATTTCAAGTTCGGTGAGCTCGTGGTAGTGCGTGGCAAAGAGCGTGCGGGCGCGGACGGCGGTGTTGTTGTGGAGATACTCCGCCACGGCCCACGCGATGCTGATCCCGTCGAACGTGCTCGTCCCCCGCCCGATCTCATCCAGCACGATCAGGCTCTTCTCCGTAGCGTTGTTGAGGATGTTCGCGGTCTCGTTCATCTCCACCATGAAGGTGCTCTGCCCGCGCGTGAGCTCGTCCGACGCGCCCACGCGCGTGAAAATCCTGTCAACGACGCCGATCGTCGCGCGGGTCGCGGGGATGAAGCTTCCCGTCTGCGCCATGAGGACGAGGAGCGCCACCTGCCGGATGTAGGTTGACTTGCCCGCCATGTTCGGCCCCGTGATGATGAGGAGTTGGTCGGTCTCGGTGTTCAGGAGCGTGTCATTCGGGACAAATCGCTCATCCACGAGCATCAGTTCGAGGACGGGATGCCGGCCGTCGATAATCTCGATGACATCCCCCTCGTTCACCTCCGGCCGCACGTAGTTGTTCCTGCGCGCCGCCACCGCGAGGGAATTGAGCAGATCGAGGAGGGCGACCCCCCGCCCCACGCGCTGAACCCTCTCCGTCTCGGCAACGATCTTTTCCCTGATCCTCTGGAATATCGTGTACTCCATCGCGGCGGCCTTCTCCTCCGCGCCGAGCACCTTGGACTCGTACTCCTTGAGCTCGAGGGTGATGAAGCGCTCGCCGTTGACCACGGTCTGCTTCCTGATGTAGTCAGCGGGCGCCGCGCCGAGGTTCGGTTTCGTCACCTCGATGTAGTACCCGAATACCCTGTTGTACCCCACCTTCAGCGACCTGATGCCCGTCCGCTCGACCTCCCGCTTCTGGAGTTCGACGATCCATCCCTTGCCGCTGCGCGCGATGCTCCGGATTTCGTCGAGTTCCGTGTCGTACCCCGACCTGATGACGCCGCCCTCGCGCACCGTCAGGGGTGCATCCGGGTCGATGCCCTTTTCGATCAACGCCGAGATATCGCTCATGTTTTCGATCGTCCCGCGCAGGCCTCCGATAATCTCAGAGGCCAGGGGCGCAATGCACTCCTTCAGGGACGGCAGGAGATCAACGGACTGTTTCAGCGCGAGGAGATCGCGGGCGTTCGCGTGCCCGCAGTCGATCCTGGCGATGAGCCGCTCGATGTCTTTAAAATCCTTCAATATTTTCGAGAGCGCATCGGAGGTTGCGGCGTTATCGAAGAGCTCCTGTACCCCGCCCTGCCTGCGCACGATATCCTCCACGCCGATGAGCGGCTGGAGCAGCCACTGCCTGAGAAGCCTCGCGCCCATCGAGGTCGAGGTGTGGTCGAGCACTGAGATCAGCGTCCCCTCGCAACCGCCGGACCTCAGGTTTCGCACGAGCTCGAGGTTGCGCTGCGTGTAGATATCGAGGATCATCTGATCGGTGTTAATCGAGCGGGTGATCTTCGTCACATGGGCGAGTGAGGAGTGGCCCGTCTCCTTGAGGTAGTGGATGACCGCGCCCGCCGCGCCGATCGCGGGGCCGAGGTTCGAGCAGCCGAACCCGTCGAGTGATTGGGTATGGAAGAACTCTTTCAGGCGGCCGTACGAGCTCTCGTACTCGAAGAGCCAGTCGTCAAGCGGGTTGACCATCGCGAAGGAGCTTTCCTTCACGCGGCGCAGGAATTCCTTGTCTTCCGCGAGGCCCAGCGGCAGCAGGAACTCGCTCGGCGCCACGCGACCGACCTCGTTGAAGAGATCCGTTTCCCGCGCGATCTCCGCCACCACGAACTCTCCCGTCGAGAGGTCGAGATAGCACAAACCGTAGAGGCCGTTTGCCCGGTTGATGGCGGCGAGGTAGTTGTTGCTCTTTTCCCTGAGCAGGCTCTCCTCCAGCACTGTCCCCGGCGTCACTACCCTCGTGACCTCGCGCTTCACCAGCCCCTTGGCGAGCTCGGGGTCCTCCACCTGGTCGCACACCGCCACCCTGTGCCCCGCCCTCACGAGCTTCGCGATATACTCCTGGACGGCATGGTACGGGACGCCGCACATCGGCACCTTGTTCCCCTTCCCGCTCTCCCGGGAGGTGAGGGTGATGTTGAGTATCCGGGATGCGGTGAGCGCGTCGTCGAAGAACATCTCGTAGAAATCGCCCAGTCGGAACATGAGGATGGACGGGGGGGTCTCTTTCTTGATCTTTCTGTACTGCTGCATCATGGGCGTGAGTTTCATAATCATCATCCAAAGAAATAATGTCTCACCACGGAGAGCACGGAGACAATTAAAGAACAAACCTCTTTAGACCCTCTTTCAGTATCGCAACATTGAAATTGATGAGCAGGCCAACCTCAATCTTGGCAAGCTTCATATAGGTTAAAAGCTGAGCCTCATGGATACCCATAATTTCTTCAACACTTTTGATTTCCACTATTAGCTTTTTATCCACAACCATATCAATCCTATAGCCACAGTCGAGCCGTATGCCTTTATATTCTAACGGGAGGGGGACTTGAACCTCAAAAGGGGTATTGCATAGTTCCAATTCACGTGCGAGACACTGCTCATATGCTGACTCCAGAAGACCAGGGCCAAGCGCCCTGTGGACCTCAATAGCGCATCCTATTACTTTTTCAGTCAAATCACTATACTTCACTCCGTGTCCTCCGTGCCTCCGTGGTGGAATTACACTCTATTCTCGTTGTTGTTTTTGCTGTTGTGGCGGTTTTAGGCGGGTGAGCTCCGCCTCGGCATCCTGCGCCCGTTTCCTCAGCCGCAGCACATGCGGCAGGAGCTCGGCGATGGCGATGAGCACTCCGATCAGGATAGAGACGAAGATGATGATGCTGATGGGCGTCCTCCCGATCTGCCAGAACAAGAGGTGCACCCTGGTCTTCTCGTGGAAGTTCTGGATGGCGAACACTATCAGGAAAATAAAAATCACGAGGGCGGCGATCAGTTTGACAATCTCCTTCTCCGGCATCTTGGGACTCATTTCAAGCCACCTCTTTACTGTTTCACCACGGAGCGCACGGAGACTACACGGAGAGCACAGAGAAAACAAAGGATATACATGATTATTTTAATTATCTCCGTGTCCTCTGTGTCTCCTCCGTGCTCTCCGTGGTAAACCTTAAACCGCTTCTCCGATGAGCGTGAGCGGCGTCGCCTCGCGTATGATAACATAAACGAACTTCCCTATCAAATCCCCGCTCCCCTCGAAGACGACGCGCTTATTCGTCCCCGTCCTGCCGAAGAGACGCTCCGGATTCCTCGGGCTGTATCCCTCAACAAGGACCTCAAGCGATGCCCCGAGCAGCTTTTTGTTCTTCTCCATGCCGATCTTCTCCTGGAGTTTCAGGAGTTCCGCGTGGCGCTGTACGACCACAGCCTCCCCGACCTTGGGCTGTAGCTCATACGCTCTCGTTCCCTCACGGTCTGAGTACTTGAATATGAATGCGCTGTCAAAGCCAATCTCATCAAGTGCACGAGCCGTCTGATTGAAATCGTCATCGGTCTCCCCCGGGAAGCCGACCAGTATGTCGGTGCTCAAAGAGATCTCCGGAACGGCTTCTCGTATTTTTTGTGCGAGTCCACGGTATGATTCAAATGTGTACCCCCTATTCATTACTTTGAGGGTTTTGTCGGATCCGGATTGGAGCGGGAGATGGAGATGCTCGCACACCTGGGGAACTTCTGCCATCGCGCGGATGAGTTCGTCGGAGAAGTCCTTCGGGTGCGACGTCATAAACCTGATCCGATCGATTCCTTTGATTGCCGCGACCTCCCGCAGCAGGGCAGAAAAAGAGACGCCCCCCGCGCGATAGCTGTTCACATTCTGACCGAGCAGCATCACTTCACGGCAGCCCTCACGCGCGAGCGATTCCACCTCGGCGAGCACTTCTTTCAACGATCTGCTCACCTCGTGTCCCCGCACGTAGGGGACCACGCAGTAGGCGCAGTAGTTCTCGCAGCCGCGCATGACAGGGACAAAGGCCTTGAGCCTGCTCCTTCTCCTCTTGGGGAGACCGGCGAGACATGGCTCCCTGCTCATGTCAATGTCGATCACCATCCCTCGCCCTTCAGCCGCCCTCGCGACAAGCTCCGGGAGCCGGTTGAACGCGCGCGTACCGCAGATGACCTTCACGTGAGGGCACCTCCGCGCAATCTCTTGTGCTTTCGCCTGGGCCATGCACCCGCAGACGCCGATGATGAGCCCGGGCTCCCGCATCGCGCGCTCGCGAAGTTCGAAGAGCGCCCCCCACACCCTGTCCTCGGCGTGCTGCCGCACCGAGCAGGTGTTCAGGAGAATCACATTGGCTTGCGACTCGTCATCCGTGAGGACCCACCCATCTCTCTCGAACAGACCCGCGATCACCTCGGAATCATACTCGTTCATCTGGCAGCCGTAGGTGCGGAGATGCACTTTACGGGGTGCCGGTTCCAAGGGTCTCTCTTTATCGCTCATGCGGCTATTCTAATAAAAAACGGGAGCGACTGCCCCAACAATAGGGCGATGGCTCCCAAGGAATGCCCTCTCTATGGCGCGGCCGGTGTTATCGCAACGGCGTAAGTTCCTCCAGAATCCTTGGAAAAGACACCGCACGTATCTTTTTGCCGAGCAGGAAAGTATGCTCCCCCGCATGAACAACGTCCAACCGATCCAACTTCAAGTCGGAGAGCGCAATCCGCATCGATGTGGTGATCTGTGGCGCGCTGGTTCGCTTCACTTCAAAGCCCCACCGATGCCGTCCCCTGACCACAAGGAGATCAAGTTCAGCCCCTGCGTGCGTTGCCCAGAAAAAACATTCGTCTGTGTCTGCTTCCAATCGACGAATAATCTCCCCGGCTACAAATCCCTCCCACGATGCCCCCACCTTCGGATTTCCTTCGAGATCCGTCATGTTCCTTAGATTAAGCAATGAGTGCAGCATGCCGCTATCGGCGATATACACCTTGGGCGATTTTACCTGGCGCTTGGAAATATTTTCATGCCATGGGAGCAGTTGTCGAACAACGAGCGCGGACGTAAGCAGATCGAGATAATGCCGGACCGTTGTATCGGCAACCCCGAAGGATCGCGCAAATTCCGAGGCATTCCAGATCTGCCCGTGCCAGTGAGCCAGCATCGTCCAGAAACGACGTAGCGTAACCGAACGGATGTTAATGCCGAGTTGAGGGATATCCCTCTCAAGGAAGGTCCTGATGAATCCGCGGCGCCACTCATCACTTTCAGAGAGAGAGCGGGCAAGGAATGAACGCGGGAATCCGCCCCTCAGCCAAAGCCGGGCTGAGTACTCCATCCCCGTCTCGTCAAGCGAGAAACCTCTCATTTCGTGGTATGCAATTCTGCCCGCGAGTGTCTCAGAACTCTGGCGAAGCAGCTCAGGTGATGCACTCCCAAGGATCAGGAAACGAGCGGGTGTCCCGGGTCGATCGGCTAATACACGCAGAATATTGAAGAGGCCCGGATATCTTTGAATCTCATCAATAACGACAAGACCCCTCAGCGATTTAAGCACCAGCATCGGATCACCGAGTCGCGCCATATCCTCTGGATTTTCAAGATCATAATATGTCGTCGGTCCCCGCGCCTCCGATGCAAGGGAACGCGCGAGGGTGGTTTTTCCCACCTGGCGCGCCCCGACAATTCCCACAACGGGATAACGTCGGAGAAACCCGCGTACAATTTTCAATTCCCTATCGCGTCTTATCATGGTGCCAGTATACCTTGAATATTCTGCGGCAACAACCGAATTTTCAATGAGTGGTTCCAGGAAGTCACTCTGCCCCAGAAGGCGCCCGGCAGACATTGATCCAGACTCCTTTCAGGCGGGCATCTTTGCCGCATTCAACGGCCAGCCGTGTGTGCGGAGGTGCACTTTCCGTGGTTCTTTTATCTTCTGTTCCGCCTCGATCTTCATGAGCTTATTGTAATAAAAAATGGAAGTGCCCGCCCCCATAATGGAGCGGGCACTTCAGGGTTGTTGCTTGGGAATTGCATAACTGGCGCGCGTGGATGTGGACTCAAAAACAGGGGCCCTTTAGAGGCCCCCTGTTTTTGCTAGAAAGACAACCCCGCTCAGTTGACCACCGCCGCGCCCTTCGAAAGCAAGATCACATACTGGGTGCTCGGCGTGAGATCAGAAAGCTTCCTCACCGGCGGCTTCTTGCCCGCCTCTATGACAGCGGTGTAAAAGGTGATCGTCTTCCCCTTCATGGACGCGGGGATTTTGACCGCGGGGCGCACCGTCGTTATGAAATCCTTGGTAAAGCTCTGCACGTTCTTGTAGAGCGGCGTGATTCCCTTCTTGATCTTGCCGTTCAGGTAGATCGTATAGACCCCGGCAGGAGTGTCGGCGAGCATATAGAAGTCGAATGGCGGGGTAATATCCTCAGTCAGCCCCACGTACAGTGAGAAGGTCTGCCCGGTTGTCAGCGGCCCCGGAACAACGACCAGCGGCGGTGTGGGCGTTGCGGTTGGCGTCAGCGTGGGAACCGCCGTCTCCGTTGGAGTGTCCGTAGGCGTACTGGTCGGCGTCTCCGTCGGCGTCTGAGTTGGGGTGTTCGTCGGAGTATGAGTGGGTGTGTCAGTTGGCGTATTGGTCGGCGTGTTTGTCGGAGTATGCGTCGGTGTTCGTGTTGGCGTTCTTGTCGCCGTCTGTGTTGGAGTTACAGTCGGGGTGGATGTTGGCTCCTCCTGGATAATATAGAGGTAACCATCCCACGAGCCAAAACACACCCTCTTATCCGAACCTATCGCGGGTGAGGAATCTATCGTGTGTTCGGTTTTATAACTCCAATCAAGGATCGCGTTTGAATTAATACTATAGAGGCAAGTATCATACGAGCCAACGTATACCTTCCCATCCGAACCTATGGCGGGCGAGGACTCTATAGCGCTTCCAGTTCTATAACTCCAGTCAAGGGTCGCGTTTGAATTGATGCTATATAGATAATCATCCGCGGAGCCGATATAAACCTCTCCATCTGAACCTATCGCGGGTGAGGATATTATGAGGAGCCCGGTTTCATAGCTCCAGCCGAGGGTCGCGTTTGAATTAATGCTATAGAGAGCATTATCCTTCGAGCCAATATACACCCTCCCATCCAAACCTATCACGGGTGAGGAATCTAAGAAGTGCCCGATCATATAACTCCAGTCAAGGGTTGCGTTTGAATTGATGCTATAGAGGTGAAGATCCTTCGAGCCAATATACACCCTCCCATCCAAACCTATCGCGGGTGAGGACATCGCTATGTAGTACCCGGTTTTATAACTCCAATCAAGGCTCGCGTTTGAATTAATACTATAGAGGCAAGTATCATACGAGCCAACGTATACCTTCCCATCCGAACCTATTGCGGGTGAGGAAACTATATCGCTCGTGGTTTCATAACTCCAGCCGAAGGCCCCATTAGAATTAATGCTATAGAGGAAATTATACGGCATGCCAACATATACTGTTCCATCCGAACCTATCGCGGGCGAGGATGTTATGAAGGGCACGCCACCGCCGGCCTGATAACTCCAGTTTAAAGTCGCATCTGCATTAATGCTGTAGAGGTAACCATCATAGGAGCCGACAACTACTTTCCCATCAGGGTCTATCGCGGGCGAAGAATAGCCTATAGCGGCCCCGGTTTCATACGTCCACGCCAGAGCTGGTACTGAGGGGCCGGCATAAGGGCTCTGGCCTGTGTGCTGGAGATTCTGGTGAAACATCGGCCAGGAGCTGGTGGCAAGCTGGGCATGGAGGACTGAATTTGAGAGAAGGATCAAGAGGAAGGATACAATCACACCGACAAGTATTCTTGGTTTCATAACCACTCCTTATAAAAGAAATACCACTGTGGTGAGATTTCGCTACTTGAGCCTATCAAAGATATTGAATATGGTAAAACCCTTTACGAATGAATGACACAACCGACGGTCATTCGTCCTTACCGCATCCATCGGTCATCCGTAGGTGCGGAGGTATATTTTCCGCGGCTCTTTCATCTTCTGTTCCGCCTCGATCTTCACGAGCCTATTGTAATAAAAAATGGAAGTGCCCGCCCCCACAATAGAGCGGGCACTTCCAGAGCACATCCGCCGCCTTTTGCAGCGCACCCTTAAGGGTGCGCTATGGACCATTTAATCGCTTCTACATTACTCGTTCGGTTCCAGTCGTAGCCGACACTTAAATTCTGGCTACTATGGGGGCCTTAAGGCCCCCCTACGCTGTGGATAACTTTACGGTGTCTTATTGACCGGTTTTTGCTTCCTCGGGCAGAGCCTGCGAAGGGACGTTCACCGCGGGGGGCTGAACCTTTGGTGAGGATGCCCCGGATTCGGTCGAAGGGGCTGTTTTCTCTTCTTCCTTCTTACCGCTGGATTTCGCAGGCCTCACTTTGGATCCCGTCTCCTTGACCTTCACACCGGAGCTCGACTCTTTGATCTTGTACTTTTTTCCGCTCTTTTTGACTTTCCATTTGTCGCCGGATTCCTTCACCTTCCTCCATTCGCCTGTTTCTTTGTCCTTCACCCAAAAGGCGTCCTGCGCGGCGACTCTGGCCGATGACAAAACCAGGGCGAACACCCCCCCCACGACACATACGCACGCTCTTTTCATGGAATCCTCCTCTCCCCCGCGGCTGTTGTTATATCATGCCGGTGCCTCCTCAGGCAGGGGCTTTATACGTTGACCCTGACATGCGCTTTGATAGACTCTCAGTAAGTATAGCACATGGGGAGGTTCTTATGAAATATGTCGTCTTTGTCGCGGCGCTGATCGCGTACGTCACAGTGGGTTTCGTCCTCGCTCAGACCCAGCCCGTCGAAAAGGCGGGAGGGCAGGCCCCCTCCTCAGCGGCCACAACAGGCGCTCAATCAAGCTCACCGAACCCCGCCGAGAGAACACTGCGTTTTATTTCAGATTTTTCCTCTCCCCCATTTTCATACAAGGAGGGAATGAAACGCGTCGGCTTCGAAGTTGACCTCGCCGAGGCACTGGGGAAGGAGCTCGGAGCGAAAATTGAGTGGACTGAGATGAACTTCAGCATCAATGCGTACGCGAGTGCGCTCGACATGGGGAAAGCCGATGCGGCCATATCGAGCATTAGCATTACCAACGACAGGAAAGAACAGCTCGCGTTCACTCGCCCCTACTACCGCGCCGGATTTGCCATTGCGGTGAATAAGGACGTTGACTGGGAGCACCAGTGGTTCACCTCGGGGCTCAAGGGATGGAAAATTGGCGTGATGAGAGGGACGACCGGCGAGCAGTGGGCACGGGATAATCTCGATGGCAAAATTGAGACCTACTCATCGGCTGATCGCCTCGGCCAGGCACTCAAGAACTCAAGGGGGGCTTTGAAGAGCGGGAAGGCCGGCTTCTGTATTTTCCACGACGAGACCATCCTGAAGTGGATTCTCTCTGATTACAGCTATCATTACCAGATCCCTGAAAGGAAAATCGCGCGCGAGTACTACGGCATCGCCGTGAGCAAGAACAACACAACACTCCTCTCCGAACTCAACGCGGCGCTGGGCAAGCTCCGCGACAGCGGCGCCTATAAGAAAATCTACCAGAAGTGGTACCGCGAGTCTCAAGACATGCCGATGTTCAATGAATAGCGCGCCCGAGAACCGCATCGCCAGGCATCCGGCAGGTATATTCCGCTCCGCCCTATCTCTGTGCGCAATCGTGTGCCTCGTCTTCTCTGCGGGGTGCACGACGCTCAACATCCAGAAAATACCGCCGCAGGACCTCGTCTATCCCGCCAGGCTCGCGCCCGACGCCCCGCTTGTCCTGGCAATACCCGGCCTGGTGGTGCCGGGCCTGCGCATCACCCAGGATCAGCATTTCGGCCGCCTGCCGGAGATGCTCGCCGCCGAGGGGATCCCCTGCCGCATCCTGGCCTATGACACCCCCGACGACCCCGTGTCCAGGCAAGCCGCCCTTTACTCTCCCGACCATGGCCTCGCGTGGACGCGCGTCGGCCCGGCGATGGCAAGAGAGTTCGAGGCGGAGAACGAGCGCCGCGCCGCGCGCGGCATCCCCCCCGTGAAGAAACTCGTCTTGATCGGGTACAGCCAGGGAGGCGTCCTGCTGAGCCAGATCGCGAACCGCGTCTTTTACACCTTTGCACAGGAGTACGAGGAGGCTGTCAGGGAATTCGGAGGTGAGTGGGCCGCGCTCCAGAAGGACCCCGAGTTCCTGCTCTTTATTAACGTGCTTGACGACAACATCGCGATCAGAAATATCAAGACTCAGTATGAAACGCTTTTCACAGAGAGCCCCTCGCTCAGGAGATTCTATGAGCGCGCGGAGAAGAAGCTTGCCCGGCAGCACGAAGAGTTCCTTCGCTACCTCGTCGACCCGGCGAGCAAGTACCCCGGGGTCAAAAAGTTTGAGGGGATCGAGAGCCCGTACTACCCGAAGCGGTACGAAAAAATAAGGGAGTATGCGGCTGCCCGCGAATCCCGGTCTGAAGCAGAAAAGGAGAAGAACAGGCAGTTTTTCATCACCTACGCGCAGTACCGCGCCCTCCTCAACGTGCAGCCGTATTTCATAATGGCCGCCGCCTCGCTCTTCGGCTCCCCTCAGGCGAACGACACCATCAACATCGTGAAGTGGACGCCGCTCATCCGGCACTTCATCATCGGCAGGGAATACGACCAGATCAAGCAGACGGAGCTCGGGACCGCCCAGCACCTCGAGAGGATAGAGAAGCTCGCCCAGGAATGCAGGGACAAACGCTACCCGATCTCCCCGTCGCAGGCGCTCTTCATTGTCGGCGCGAACGGCAATTCGGGGGACGGAATGGTGGACCAGCCCTCCGCTCACCTCAGCATGCACACCTACACTCGTATGAGGGTGAAGGATGGCGGGGACGGGCGGCTGCAATTGGAGGAGACCGAGCGCGCCACGCTCCCGCCGCTCGCGGTCGCGCCGCTTCGTGTCATGCATTTATCTGAGAAGAAGCTGTGGGGGCTCTCCGGGGCCACGTACGGCGCGGCGTACATGGTGCCGGGGAATCCCGCGTACCCGTACATCCTGAATTTCATCAAGGGGGACTGGGCGGCGATCGAGAGGGACCTGGCCCGCGATGCCGACCTCTTTAAGCAGTTTATGGTCGAGGTCTCATTCAAAGGCGCAAAGATGAACGAGTCCGACGTGCGATGGGAAGACGTGTCGGATAATATCGAGGTGACCGGCCGCTACTTCAATGAGGAAAGCCGCACCCTTGTGTGGACGGGCTATTTCAAGGAAACGGGCGTCCTCGCGGAACTCCAGGAGAAAACGCGCCTGCTGAATTTCACCGACATGGTCCCCGGGGTCCGCGACGTCTTCGGCAAGTCCGGCGCTGAGAGGCCCCACCTCCTGAAGAATCTGCGGAGGCACGCTCACCTCATCAACCCGGCCCCGTTCATCCCGAAATCCGACAAGGTGCTCGGATGGACCGGCCTCGTCGGCGAGGAGATGAAGGCGGGGGAGGGGAGCGTGCGCTTCACCGTGCGCCTGCCGGGCGGCGAAAAAGTTCCCCTCACCTGCGCGGTTCACCCGGGACGCATCAGCTTTGTCATGATCGAGACAGGTCGAGAAACATCTGACGCAGGGCTCCGGGAGAGTAGTTAGGTTCGTTCCTCTCCCAGAGGGGCGATTTGCATATTGCCCTATTCTCCACTGCCATCCCCTTCCCTCATCTTTGCTCTGGACAGGCTCCGTCTCCGGCGATGGATATTAAACCAATGGGAAACGAGGGCGGCATTATAACCGCTGTGCCGCCCTCGATCTTAGGCTGAGAGCTATCGCCGTGTGCTCACTGCGAAACAGTTCTTGCGCTCTTGCCCAAGAAGATGACGTTGGCGGTCTTTGGCGTCAGTTGTGACGGGCTTGAAACGGGGGGAAGCTTGCCCGTCTTGACCGCGCACGCGTAGAGTGTCAGCGTCTTCCCGGCCATCGCTGCGGGGATACGCACGCGGGGAGTGATCGTCGTGGAAAATCCCGCTGAGCGGCGGGGGACATTCCTGGAGAGCGCCTTGATCCCCTTCTTCATCGCCCCGTTCAGGCGGATCGTATAGATTCCGGCCGGGCCCGCGTCCGCGAGGATGTAAAAATCAAACGGCTCCGTGATATCCTCGTTCAGCTTGAGATCGAGCGTGAAGGTCTGGCCAGCCTTCAGCGCGCTCGGCGTGATGGAGAGGGGCGACACCCCCGCCGATCCCCCTATCGCCACGTCCTTCGGCGAAGCGAACGTGTACGTGAGGACCGCGCTCATGCCCTTCTCGCCGCCCCAATTCGTGGCATTCTGATCCACTGTCGCAGATGCCTTCCCCTGATCTATGTACGCGCTGAGCTGCGCCTTGTCTGTCGTCCCGAAGAACGCCTGGAGCGACGCGTCCGGCACGTAGAGGTAGGCGATCCGCGACTGGCCGGTGGGGCCGTAGATGGTGAGGCCACATTTGGCGTCCGGGCTGCCCAGCGTGCCGCCGTTCCCGAGGATTGCCGCGCTTGAATCAAGGCCGGGGAGGAGCGGGAATATGTCGCCCACCCAGGCATCTGTCTGGCAGATCAGCTTGAGCGGGGTGGCGCCGAACTTCGTCTGGTCGGTCACCAGCATGACGCCGATGATCGAGTTGAACGCATCACCCGCTTGGCTGGTGGTGTTTAAAGTATTTGATCTGACAACCAGCGTCCCGGTTCCCGTTGCATCGTATGTCACCACCGGCTCGGCCCCGCCTATTATCCCGACCACGTGAGGCACCAGGCCGTCCATGTCAATGGTGAATTCAACAGAGGTGCCTGCCGGGATGCCAGCATCGGCGAGCGAGATAAACTTTTTATTCACCGGCCCCTGCGCCTCGCCGAGGATCTGCGTGTTTGCGTTGGTGGGCATGTTCTGACCAATAATCGTGGGGTCTGCCGCTATATCTGCGAAATCTTGATCACTGAGCTGAACCAGACAAGTTCCCCAGCCGTCAATATCGCCCTCCATCGGGGCAGGCGCGGCGGGAGGAAGGCCGTAAGGGGGCGAACCAGAGTTCACATCCCCAATTTTCTGGCCGGGCATCACCCAAATCGTCCCGGCAGTATCGACCTCGTCGTGACCCACCGCGAGATAATGATTCGCCGCCACTGCCGTACCGAGCCCCACCTTCGTCACCTTGGGGCCCGCCCACACCGTGCTCACCGCGCACAACACGACCGCAACCGCCAGCAACCATTTCATCACGCAGCCTCCTTTTCTGTATCTGCTCCGTTCGTATAACTACACGTTAAGGATAGCTCACTTCTGATTTGATGTCAAACATATTATCATTACCAAATTTCCCTGATGATGCGGCAATATGTGCTGCCCTTCCCCAAATTCCAACAGTCAATTCATACTCTTGTCACAACAGAAAATGGCCATTTTCACGCAGGATTCAGGTTAAGTCTCTGCTATGGGAAAAGATAGGCAAAAGCCTGCACATCTTAATATATCTATCGCCGCAAGCGACAGTGCAAGTTTTAATCTTTTTACCTACGCCTCCTTATAAGGCTCAGAAAATACGCTATTAATTAACTGGCGGGGAAGAAATTGCAAAGAGTGTCCCTTCTCCTCGCTAGGATGGGCGGTGTTAATCTTCCGTAGTTATCTGACCATTACTTCTGCTGTATCCGCATAGCCGGGTATGCAGTTTTGCACGCCCCTCGGGACCGTCATGGCAGGTACAATGCCGACAATCACTGAATAGTTTCCCGGGGCGCGCGCCATGAGAGACGGACTCGAAAAGAGACGCCTGGTCAATACTGTTTTTATGCCCTCGATATGAGTAACATATACCCGAGCTCCTGGGCAAAGCCCGCGTGTAGTGCCGGCGATTAGTGAGTAGTACTCACCTCCGGGAGCTTTTATCACCGCCCACACGTCGATAAGCCGCTGTAGTGGCTGCACGGTTACATCAATAGCAACAGCCTGCCCGCACAGCAGTTCGCTGCTGCTCACGTTCACTTTCAGAAGAGGCGTCGCAGTAGGAGCGGGGTCCGGGGTAACACCTGGGAGCAGATCGCCACCCTCTTTGACAAGCGTGACAGAACCATCGACAACGGTATAATCCCAGTAGTGTCTGAATATGCACCCCGCGGGGCAATCTCCCCATCCAAAGTTGAACTCGTAGTGCGGTATGAAGACCCTGATACGTGAGCCATCGCCGGCAATGTAGGCGGGCTCCACGCGGCTTACCCCATCCGCTTCCCCATAGTAAACGGCCAGCACGCTGGGATGATAGGGCTGTGTAAATCGCAACACCAAGCAAGTATCGTATGGAACTATCTTCACAGGACCATACTCAACGTTCAGCACATCGAGACCGTGATATTCTCCTTTTTTATACTGATCCATCGCCTCTGGTGTCAAGGTGACCTCAAGCTCGCCAGGTGTCCATGGCGGCATGTGAGTGACCATATTCATATCCGGATAGGCGAGCCGAATCGCAGCAAGGTCGGCGTGTATTTGATTATAGAGATCCTCAGGTGGAAGCAACTCCCCCGAGGTCTCCAAAGCCAGAACCGCCGCTTCCTGATCAGGAAATTCCACCGATGTCGATAGGGAGGCTGGTGCCTGACTGTTACCCAATGCCGTGATAACGAATGCGCCGATAATTGATATAATTGCGAGTATTGTGGCCCTAGTCATAGTCGCCATTTCAATTAACCGTGTTGACTCACCTCACCCCGGGGCATATCCCAGCGGACAGAAAAAAACCGGCCTGCCGGATGTACTTTTACTTCCGTACTTCGGCAGCCCGGCTGTCCCTACCTACTTCAAGGATCCTCGGCTTTGCGCCACCGCCTTACAGCGGCTTTGCCTTTATCGGTACGCGTTCCCTATATGCAGAAATTATCTCACCATTTTGATCGGATGTTTACTTTTTTTGTAACTGTTCAGGAGCCAGAATTCAGTAGTTATGGTAAAACTTATGACGATTTTCTGGGCCTGCCTTTGCCCTTTTCAGGCAAGATTCCCAGGATGTCCATCCGGTATTTGAGCTTCCTCCGGCTGATCTTAAGCCTCTGCGCAGCCCTTGTCTGGTTCCAGTGGCATTTCTCCAGCGCGTCAAGAATAAGCCGCCTCTTGAGATCATGTTCTGCGGCCTCCAGGGAATGAACGCGGACGGGCGCGGGCAACGACGGATCGGGCTCATCCCCCTTCTTTCGTGGCCGCACAATCCGCTCCACCAGACGCCGGAGCTCATCCGCGTCGAAGGGCTTGACAAGGTAGTCAGCCGCCCCGAGCTTCATCGCCTTCACCGCCATCCTTATATCCTTAACGGCAGTCAGTATCACCACCTCCGCCCCGCTCTTCTTTCTAATTTCCTTGATGACGGTCAACCCGTCGAGGCCGGGCATGAGTATGTCGAGGAAGACCAGGTCGATCTCATCCTCCCCGATCGCCTTTATGGCCTCCTGTCCGCTGGCGGCGAGGCGGACATTGTAGGAATCTTCGAGTATTACCCGCACCGATTCACGCGTGCCGCGTTCGTCATCCACGATAAGAATTGTTTTCATCAGCGCTTCGATCCTACTCCTGGCCCGCACCTTCAATCGGGATCGCCACCCTGATCACGCTCCCCTTCCCGGGAGCACTGTCCACCCCGATCGATCCCTGATGATCCATCACGATCCGCCTCGCGATGGCGAGGCCGAGCCCCATGCCTCTCGTCTTCGAGGTGGCAAAGGGGGTGAATATGGCGCCGAGCTCCTCCTCCGTCATCCCCCCACCGTTATCTTTGAACAGAACCTCCACCGCGCCGTTCTGGCCGTGCACCGCCTGCGTCAGGGCCGTTGAAATGGTGATGGTCCCCTTGTCGGCGATCGCATCGGCCGCGTTGTCAATGATGTTCGCGAACGCCTCGGAGAGGAGGGCCGAATCGACACGCGCCGCGAGCGGTTCCTTCGCGAAATTTTTAATCACCTTGGCATTTTTGGCGCTGAGCTTGACCCTCTCGAAGTTCAGCGCGTCTTCGATAACCTTGTGGATGTGCGTGGATTTTAGTTGAACCGGCGGTGAGTCGGCGAACTTCGTGAGCTGGGTGATGATATCGTTCAGACGCTCGATCTCGCCGTTCACCACTTTAAAGAATTCCTCTCTGAACTCCTTATCTTTGTATCTTTGGGGCAGGAGCTGCGCGAAGGTCTTGATCGGGACGAGGGGGTTCTTCACCTCGTGCGCGAGCCTGCTGGCAACCTTGGCCCAGAACTCGATCCGCTCAAAGTCCTTCTCCTTCTCCTTCATCTTTTTGATCGCCGAGAGATCGGCGAAGACCATGATGGCGCCGGCGGTGTGCCCCTCGTCATCCCGCATCTCGGAGGTGCTCACGCCGAGCGGCTTCTTGTTCACGGGCGAGACGATCTCGTGGCGCGTATACACGACCTCTCCCTTCAGCGTCCTGAGCATGAGGTCCGCAAACACCGAGCCCAATTTTTCCACCTTCTGACCCACCATCTCCGCCCGCGTGCACCCGAGGATCTCCTCCGCCGCGGCATTGAACAGGGTGATGATTCCCTTGGAATCTATCGTGACGATGCCGCTCCTGAGGTAGTTCAGCACCTGTTCGTTATGGGCGCGGCTTCTCGCGATGTCCCTGTAGAGCAGCGCATTCTCCACCGCCATCGCGAGGTAGGTCGTGAGGATGGAGAGGAGCTCCAGGTCGGTGTCGCCATACTGCCTCCCCGTCACCTTGCTCCCCAGCACAAGCATGCCGATGAGCTTTCCCTTGGCAAACAGTCCCGAGATGATCTCCGCGTCAAGTAACGAGGCCTGCTGATAGAGTTCGAACTGGTCCCCACCCGTCATCTCCCTGGTGAGCAGCAACTGGTTATGCCTCGAGAGCCATACCGGGAGCAGGTCAGATGGCTCAAGGGTATGTGTGGTGATAAGTTCCTGGAGATAGCCGCTGGAGGCGACCGGTATGTACTTACCGCCCCTCTGGTCGAAGAGAAATATCGCCGCCCTGCCCGCGCCGAATGTTTCGATGAGGCTCTCGACTGCGAGGTCGAGGAGCTTCTTGTGATCGAACACCTGCGAGATGGCTTTTGAGAAACGCCGCACGAGCTCGTGGTAAAAACGGGAGGGATCGGACTCTCGTTCGGGGCCCGCAGCCTCGGGCGGCCGCTGCCCCGTGGTTTTTAAAAATTCTATCTCGTGGAGGAGCTCCTTCCGCTCCATCGCCCGCTCCACCAGGTCGCGAATCACCCGCCGGTCAAACGGCTTCTCCAGCACGACATACGCGCCGGCCTCCCTCACCTCATCCACCAACGACGCATGAATCGAGGGGACGAGGACGATGACCGGCAACGACGTCTGCGCCTGGAGGAGTTTCCTCACTGCCTCCGCGGTATCACGATCTTTGACACAGGAGTCAAGGATGACAAAGTCAACGTGACCGGTTGCCACTTCCTTGATCCCCTGGTGGGTCGTCGCTGCCTTCAGCAGATGTGCAACGCCGGAGAGCACAATATCCAGCGTTTCAACCAGCGACTTTTCGTTTGAAATAACCATCCCGCACTTCATTTCGTTCACCCCTATTTTGCAGAAACCGTTGATTCATGCGGCAACATGGGCATCGTAATTGAAAACGTCGTCCCCTCCCCCACCATACTTTTCACATCGATGATCCCGCCGTGCTCCTTGATGATGCTGTGCGCGATGGCGAGGCCGAGGCCCGCCCCTGATTCCTTCGTGGTGAAAAACGGGTCAAAGAGGTGGGGGAGGTCTTTCGGATCGATCCCCTTGCCGGTATCTGATATCTCGATGAGCACGCAGTCCTGGGCCCAGAGCCGGTGGAGCCTCCTCACGAGCCCCTCCCCGCGCGCGGCAGCCGCAGCCGCCTCGGTGGCCCTCCGAATCCTCGCCGAGACCGTGAGAATTCCCTTTTCCCCCATCGCCTGGAGGGAGTTGATGATGATATTCAACAGCACCTGCTTGAGCTGGTCTCCGTCGGCCATGATCATCAGCGGCAGTTTCTCGATTTCTTTCTTCACCTCTATATTCTGCTCGGTGGTCTTGCTCTTCAGGAGGAAAAGCGTATTCTCAAGAATCTCGCATATATCTGTTTTTCTGAACGAGGGCAGCGAGGGACGGGCGAAATTGAGGAGCTGCTCGACGAGGGAGTTGATCCTGTCCACCTCCTGGTTCGCCAACTTTGAAAAGTTCTCTCTGAATTCCCGGTCGCTGTATTTTTCCGGCAGAAGCTGCGTGAACGTTTTCAAAGCGACCAGCGGGTTCTTGATCTCGTGGGCCATCCCCGCCGCGAGCGTGCCGAGGGAGGCGAGCCTGTCGGCGCGGCGCATCTCCGTCTCGAGTATCTTCCTCTCCGTGAGGTCCGAGAACACGATGAGGGCCCCGAGCGTCTTGCCGTCGTAGCTATTGAATATCGATGAGCTCACCGCGAGCGGCAGGTCTTTGTCCGTGTCCGTCTTGAGCACCACCTCCTCCGCGCTCACGCTCACCCTGTTCTTCAGCGTGTCGAGAAGTACATCTCTGAGCTCCGGGGCGAGGAGGTTGAGGTCAGCGCTGAGTGCGCGCTCGGCGCTCAACCCGAGCATCTTCTCCGCCCTCGCGTTGAACGCGGTGATCCTCCCGCTCAGGTCTATGGCAACGATTCCGCTCGTCAGGTTATTGAGGAGGATCTCCTGGTATATCTTGCTCTCCTCCACCTTGGTGTAGAGCTGGGCGTTTTCAATGGCAACGGCGATGTGATGGGAGAGGGTGTTGAACATTTCTATGTCCTCGAGCGTGAATGTCTCACCCGTCTCCTTGCTCCCGAGGAAAAGCAATCCCGTCAGTACGTCCTTTGAAAAGATGGGGATGCATATATCGGCTTTCACATTCCCGAGCAATGCGACGATCGCGCCCGTCTCCTGAGACTGGGGCAGCCGCTCGAGCTGCTCTCTGAGTATGAGGTCACGCCTCCACATGAGCTTCCTTATGAGCGGACTGTCCAGTGCGATCGCCGTGTGACTCGAGGCGGTATTGTTATTTCCATGATGGGCCATCGCAATAAACGCCTTGCCGGGGTACTGCGGGAGATAAATAGAGCCGCGCTCCACACCCATGGCCTTCGTGATCACCCTGAGGATAAGCGAGAGCAGTTCCTCGAGGCTGTAGATCGAGGTGAGTATTCTGCTCAGGTCACTGAGAATCTTGCGATGGTCGTATCTTTTCTTGAAAAGTGTTTTATCAATGAATGCCTGGATGCCTTCCTTGACCGGCGCAAACGCAAACGCAATCAGGAGGGCAGCCACCATTGCCGGGATCAACGTCTGCAGCCCCATGATGCCGCCGAAGAGCCAGTTTGATCCCAGCACGATCCCGATATAGCTTACCGTAATGGACGCGGTGAGCAACGCATAGAGCGTCGTGCGCTTGATAACGATCGTGATGTCCATGAGGTGAAATTTCGCGATCGCATAGGTAATGAAGCATATCCACACAAGGCCGAAGACCGGGGCAAGGCTAGCTACATGGGTGGCAACAAGACCTAAGAGGGGAGCGATTAAACCTGCAGAGATAGCCAATACCGCAAAGATCAGTGAACCAAAAAATACGTATTGAAATTGGAGTCTTTGAAAACCGACGTGTTTTCTCGCATTGGCAGCCAGATAATGAAGTATATATCCAAAAGATAGCGAGTAGTACATGAGGAAGATAACGAGCCATGAGCTGTACCGGACAGAGAGCTCTCCTCTCTCACTCACACCGTGACCGGGTATCAGCAGCGGAGTTAATGCGATAAAAGCAAGGCAAAGGGCAAGTGCGTAAACTACGGCAAGCCTTCTAAGCGGCGGGATCTTTTTCTGAGAGAGCGTAGTCGAGAATAACAACAAATTGGGAGCGAGGAATACGCTCACGGCGAAGGACATCCGCCCCCAGAAAAGATACGATTCAGGACGTGTACTGACGATGATCATCAAAACCACAAATGTCCATAGGGCCTGGTTGGAGAAAAATATAAAACAGGTCTTATTAATTATACTTGTCCTGTTTCGGAGGTACGCGAATGTCCCCAGGCAGAGGGCGGATGTAAGGCTGATGAGCAATAGGTACTTTTCAAAATGCACTAAATCCATATGGCACTATAGAGCTCTTGGTTTTCCTATGATGAGAACTGAATGCGTACCACCCACGCTGTGGGAATTCATGAGAATTGTAGTGACCCTATTACATCTCGCGCTATTGGGAACATAATCCAGGTCGCATCGGGAGTCAGGATGTTCGTAATTTATCGTGGGGGGGATAACATTATCGACAAGAGTAAGGCATGACGCTATAAGCTGGAGACCCGGGGCGGGCGCAAGGGATTGTCCCGTCATAGACTTAATGGAGCTGATCGGAATTCGGTAGGCATACTCACCCAACGCCAACTTGAAGCCGTTTGTCTCGCTTATATCGTAGTCTATCATCGAGTTGCCATGGGCATTGATGTAATCTATATCGCACGGATTGAGATTCGCATTTTTGAGCGCACGCGCAATCGCTTCTGCGATGCTCTTCCCGGACATTTCGACAGTCACCGACTGGCCCGCTTCTGAAACTGATGCGAACCCGAGTATCTCTCCATATATCGTCGCTCCCCTATCTTGTGCATGAGTTAATTCTTCGAGGACGACCGCCGCACCTCCCTCGCTGAGCACCATTCCATCTCTTTCAGCATCATACGGTCTCGATGCTTTTGCAGGATCATTATTGCGCTTTGAAAGAACTCTCACAGCGCAAAATGTGGCAAAAGTGAAGGGAAAAATCGGCGCGTCAGAAGCTCCAACGATGACCATGTCGGCACTTCCTTTACTGATCTGATTCCACGCCCAGTTAACCCCATCAATCGCCGTGGAGCAGCCCGATGAGATGGTAGTGATAGGGCCCTTTATGGCTAATTCAATGGGAACATACGACGTTGCCATGTGGGCTGTGTACTCAACACAGGTGAGGGGGCTAATGGTTCTTAATCCCTTTTGGAAAAAAAGAGGTATGTGTTTCTCACCAACATCTCCTATCCCGAGAGAAGAGGAACCCATACATACACCAATCCGGTACGGATCGGTACCGTTGAGCTGTATGCGAGCATCATCAAACGCGAGCCTGGCCGCCGCCACCGACAGCTGTGCAAAACGTGCGGCGGAAGAGGCTGTCTTCTTGGTCATGAATTCCCCAGGGGAAAAACCCTTAACCTCACCGGCGATCCTGCTCGGATATGACGAGGCATCAAATCGCGTCACCTCCGTGATCCCCGACCGGCCATGGACAAGGGAATCCCAGAACGCCTCCTTGCCAATGCCCACCGGAGACACGGGGCCGAGGCCGGTGATCACCACGCGCTTTTTATTGTTTCTGCTGAGTTGCATAGATATATTCCCGCAACGGCTTCCTGGTCACAGCGTTATTAATCTTCTTATTGAGGTCATGTGCCTTCTCCCAATCGCCGGAGAAAAATATGCCCATGATGTGGTTCATAAAATATCGCTCTCTCCCTCTAAACCCTGCACGATCCGCCATCAAAAGGAGGTCGTCAGACATGCCCACCAGAAATCCCTCCTTTCTCAATGCACGCGAGAAATCAGACGTCATCCGTGTATATGCCCTGAATTTCCTCCCATTCAATGTGTAGGGGAGCACGTTCCAGAATCGTGGAGGGAACAGCCACTTGATCTTGTAGTCCATATTATTTTCAATCCAGTATTTGTCAGTAATCCTGAAGCCAAATTTCTTGGGGTCCTCCGCCCATGCAGTTGTCGGCGTCACTATGGGGAACGTCACGATAACAGAATCGGGCAGGACGGACTTAAGCAACGCCACTGTTTCATGTCTGGATTTCTCGCTCTCAAAGGGAGCCGGGAAAATAATGCTCGCTATTGTAAAGATGCCGCTCTCCCTGCTCTCCCTCAGAACCTTTCTGGCGTCACTGACCGTAAATCTCTTCCCTATGCCCGCTTTGAGAATTTCTTCGCTCCCGGATTCCAGACCAAAAAATATAGCGCGGCACCCTGAAGCCTCCAGGGCCGCGAAATGCTCGCCCCTCGACATGAGTATATTGCCGAACATTGAATAGTCTATACCGAGCTGCTTCTGAATAATCAGATCTGCTATTCTCTTTGCAAACAATGTGGGTGTGGCTGAACCCGCGTAACGAAAAGCGCTAAACGAATAGGCATTCATCAGGTGTTCAATTTCATCAACGAACCTTTCGGGGGTCTTCATCCGAAGCTTTTTGCCGCTCTTATTGGGGTGCGGACAGAAGTAACACCCGCAGAAACAGCCCCTGGACTCATCCACGGTAACGATCTTCATTTTCTGATCATCTTCCAGGGACGGATAGATGCCGTGGTCGTAACTCGGATAAGGCAAGTCGTCGAGCTTCGCAATCCATTTCGGCTCGGTAGTTTCTACAGCACCATTATCCCTGTAGATCAAATTGGGAATCCCTTTGAGCGAGCGTTTTACCTCTAGGCATTCGGCCAGCTTTACTATCGTCTCTTCCCCCTCGGCATAGGTAAGCACATCGAAGGCACCATTCTTCTCGATGACGAGTTGCCTGAATATATCCACGTGGGGCCCCCCTGCAATGAGGGGAAGGGCAGGGAATGTCTTCTTTATGGCGTGTGCAATTTGAGCACTGCCGGAATACCCATCTCCTGTCCAGAGCTTGAATCCGACGAAGTCGGGCCTGAAATCTCTGATTTTATGGCATATCTCCTGCGCTATATTGTGTACTTCTCTGCGCTGATGCCTGATCAGATTCCAATCCAGATATTTCAGGAACAGCATATCCCTGTAGGTGGGCTTGTAATCACCGTTGGAATCACCAAACACCCTCTCGCAGAAGAGGGCAGCCTTCCGGGAGAGCCGGGCAGGATAGAGCCTCCTCATCGTATCCACAGTGCCGTAGTCGAGAATCAGGGTTTGATGGCCTGTCTGTGTGAGGGCTCCGGCGAGATTGGCAAGGCCGTTGTCAGGCATAAGGCTGCTCGGGGTAAAGGGATACCCCGCGTAGCTTATGAGGATGCTCCGTGTAGGCATAAAACGTGCCCGTAATTTTGTACATTTTTGCACAACGGCATTATTTTGTCAAGCATTAATTTGTACAATTATGCGCATATATCTAAGTGTCGGCTACATGTCATTAAAAAAATAATTGTCATTTTTTTGTGGAATTATTTTTGCGCTTTCGGTATGCTTTCACAAAACCCCAGTATATTGACTGATTTTGTAGCGTACACTCTTTGTCGGCAGTTTTGAGATGTCGAAACAGTAGAAGAGAACGCGTGCTTCATATTGTTTTCCCTTGAGGAAAAATTGAGCACAAAATCGTCAGCTTCGTCCATTCGGTTATGTTTCAGATATACACGTAATCCTTACCCATACCCCCTACTCTCTAGACGCAAGAATACTCCATCACATACGTGCTCTCCCTTGCACGATCTAATTCTCGCATCGGGAGCTTCCCCTGACTGCTCTTTACCCCAAGGAGAAAGACGATGCGTATCGTGAATAAAAAACAAGTTCCGTTTCACGTAACCTTCGTCATCGCACTCGCCATTCCGGCTATCGCTTCTTCGCAGGCGTTCAGAAACCCCCCCCAGGACGCACGGGCGGCCGGTATGGGCAACGCATTCACCGCGAGGGCTGACAACGCTTCAGCCGTATATTACAACCCTGCCGGTATTGCTTTCCTGGAGAGCCCCATCTCGGTAACGGGCAACCTGAGCATCATCAACCCTCGCTATAAGAATACGACGCAGGAGTTCAGAACGGAAAAAAGGGATTTCTATATACCTGACGGTTTTATCGCAACAAACCTCTTTAACAAATATCTCTCATTCGGCTATGGTGCGTTCTCCGAGTATGGCCTCGGTAATTCCTATCCCAAAGACTCCCCCGCCGCCCCTCTCGCGTACTTTTCCTCACTGCAAACAGTGGACAACAGATTCACATGGGCCCTCAGAGCACCAAAGCCCCTCGACTGGGTGGCCGTCGGCGGCGGTTTTGATCTGCTCTACGGGCAGACACGTACAAAAGCGGTCACCGATTTCGGCGCGCTTACCACCGGTCTTCCCACCGGGCAACTTGGTCGGGCCCGGTTTTCCGCGGACGGCCACGCGTTCGGCTGGCACCTCGGCGCGCTCGTCAAGGCGAAACGGATGCACTCTGCGGGCATAAGCTTCGCGAGCCAGATGGACATCAACCAGCGCGGGAATTTCAGGCTCGCGGGAATCCCATCCTCCATCTCTCCGGTCCCCGAGTTCTCCTTCCCCGCGACAACAAAATTCGTCCTCCCGGCGAAGTTAACGGCGGCATACAACTTCAAACCGGTGGAATGGTTCCAGGTCGAGTGCGACCTCACCTGGCTCAAGTTCAGCAAGTTCAAGAACGTGGCGATCAACATAGATGACCCGACCGGGTTTGTACCGAGTCAAACAATTAACTTCGACTTCACCAACAGCTGGATCTGGGCGCTGGGTGCCGAGCTCGGGCCCTTCAAGGGATTCTCGCTCAGGAGCGGCTGGTCCTATATTCAAACGCCCGTGCCGGGGAGCGCCTTCAACTCGATGATTCCCGACAGCGACCGGAATGTCGCCTCCGTCGGACTGGGGTACAAATACAAGAACATATCGCTCGACGTATGCTACGCCGCGGTCGTCGTCAATAAGCGGAAGGTGAACAACTCCGTGGGGTTCCCTTTCACCTCGATCAACGGCACATGGAAGGGCTTCATCAATCAGATCTTGATGGGGGCAAGCTATGCGCTCTAGCGCCACGGGGCGGTCCCTTTCAGCACGTCCCGCCGTCGGGAGGCCGCGGATTCTCGTCGTCGACGATGAGATGGGCCCCCGAGAGAGCCTGCGGATGATCCTGAAGGATCAGTACGAGCTCATCCTTGTTGAGTGCGGAAAGGAAGGGGTCGAGAAGATGAAGGGGGGCGGCATCGACCTCGTCCTCCTCGACCTCAAGATGAAGAAGATGAGCGGGATAGAAGCCCTCGAGAAGATGAAGGAGATTGATCCATCCGTCAGCGTGGTGATTCTGACGGGGTACGGGACGCTCGATACCGCGCAGAGAGCCATCCGCCTCGGCGCCGCAGACTATGTGAGCAAACCGTTCGATGTCGTGGAACTCACGAAAACGGTGCGGAAGATCTTGGAAAAGCGGAGCGAGGGAGCGGAGAAGGAACAGATGCTGGAAAAGCTCAAGACCCTGAACCGCAATCTCGAGGACCAGAGCACCTCGTTCAAGAAGCTCATATCCTCCCAGAAGCTCTACAGCTCCTTCTTCCACGAGATCTGCAACCCCCTTACCTCCATCCTGGGCTACGTTCAGATCCTCCTCATGGAGCTCGAGAAGAAAAAAGGGTTCGCCGATGAGGATCGGGAGCGCGCGCAGAAGTATCTCCATATCATTGAGAACGAGCTGGACAGGTGCCGCCTCCTCTTCAGGAGCTTTACGAGCAACGCGAAGAGCGGCAAAGAGGATACGAAACCCTCAAGCCTTAAAATGGTGATCGAGGAAACCTTTCTCCTTCTCAGACCGCAGATGGAGCTCAAGGGAATACGCATTAAAGAGGAATTTGACGCGCCCGATTCCAGTGTTTTGCTTGAAGACGGCCAGCTGAAGCAGGTGCTCCTGAACCTCTGTATCAACGCAATGCACGCCATGGGCAAGGGCGGCACGCTGAGCGTGAGCGCGCGGCAGAACGCCAAAGGGACGGTTGCGATCGAGGTGGCGGATACCGGCTGCGGAATGGATGAAGAAACCCTCCGGAAGGCATGGCAGCCCTTCTACACCACAAAAGACCCGGCCACCGGCAGCGGCCTCGGCCTCGCGATATCAAAGGGGATAGTTGAAAAAATGGGGGGGAGCATCGGGCTTGAGAGCAAAAAGGGTGTGGGAACGCGGGTGACGATCACGATCCCCTCTCAACGCACACCTTCCTGCGATAACTAGTCTTACTTAGGGTCTCCTGAAAAAGTCTAAAAATATATATAATATCATACAAGGCAAGTAGATATGATGTACAATGCTCTCCAGAATGATGGATAAAATGCACGGGAATTCGGGACAGGTGCCCGAAACCCGTGCAGTTATACA
>JAPLCX010000081.1 GCA_026392035.1 Candidatus Auribacterota bacterium
AGGGAGCAGTCTGTGTATATACGCCATCTGCGTGCCTTTTCGGACTACAGATCCTTTCCATCACATCTGCTACAAGGATGGAGGCTTGTTTTCGGTTGCTAAAATGTTTTTTGCAACCTTACTCGCCGATTTCGGGTTTAACACTTTGGTTAAAAGCCAAGAAGCAAACGCATCATCTTTCCGTTTTTCGCTGCCGTTTCATCACCTCCTTTCGACACAATTACTTGATTATTCCGCCAACTCATTTGTTTTCCACTAACTGCAAATAAACTTTACCGCGCCGTTTCTTTGTCCTGATGAACATAAGCCCTCTGCCACATCAAGTGTGCATGTTAGGCGCGTAAAGTCAAGATTTATTTCTGCGTATGTCATTTCTGCGTATGCTGCATTATCAGGTTTTCGGGAGATAGTCATACCTGGACATTCCACTAAAAATCACAGGATGGATCCGCAATATCTTGATAATCACCACGATACGAAAACTGAGAACCGGAACGTATGGAACGCAGCCATAACGTTTTCACCACGGACCCGCCTGCCGGACGGGCAGGGAGCACGGCGCGGCCGTTGGCCGCAACCAATTTTTACCACTGTCCCTGCCTGCCGGCGGGCAGGGACACTGAATTCACTGAACACAACATTCTACGGTAAAGAAAGTTACGAATACCAAGCGAAAAACTTTCTCAAATTAAAAAGTTTTGCACACTTGTAGTACGGAGAAAAAAGGAGCACGCGGAGAAAGTGAGTCAATTGTTTTATGTAGAACGCAGATTTCGCAGATGTGCGCAGGTATGAAATACGGTTCTGCGTTCCTGCAATAAATCTGCGTTTATCTGCGTCCAACATCGTTTTTTAGTGCTTTATTTGTGCTTATCCGCGTTCATCCGCGGCGAAATCTAAAATCTTCGCGAGCGCACAGGAGAGGAACGATTGCCGCCAGCACCGCCAATCGTTTCATCGGAACCGCCTACGCTTCTTTCGATTCCGGCTCGGTGGTGGAGGTGATCCGCTGGAGCCTCGCGCCGCTGATCCGCTGCTCGAAGCGCCCCGCCTGGGTGGTACAATCGATCGTGCAGGAGCCGTCTTCGTGGGCGACCTTGACGACGCCAACCCTTGTCTTCTCGCTGCTTGTCCAGCTCACCAGGTCACCTACCTTAATGTCGGTCACGTTCCGATCCTCCTCTCCGTGAATCACGCTCCGAGGGGTGAACTACCACACGCGCAGAAAGCGAGCGTGCCTTCTGCATCGAAGACACACTCGCTTGGAAAACCTCGGCAGTTCACACCGCCCACCTTTGAAGCGGCAGTGGTACTCACGAGAATGCGCCCTGTGAATCGCACGCCCCTCGCGGGGCCGCGTGACAGGTTCAACAACCGGCTACTTTATGAGCGATTCTTCTGAAGCAGGCGCCGCAGAAATTACCGGCGTGATAGGCGCCGCCCCGGACTCGCTGGAAAATAACTTCGCGCCAGGCTCTACGACCTTCTCCTGCTCGGTGCTCTTGATCGGGTGAAAATGGAAATAGCCGACACAGCCAGAAAGAATTGCCACCGCCAGCAGCGCTGCCAACACCATGATCCGTCTGCTGTTCATCTTTTTCTTGCCTCCTTTCAAAATATGCCCTGTCCAATATCCCATAGAACACACACGGATAACCACGGACGCTCATGCCGACCAGTGTCCGTGCTTTCCCCTTGGCTGGCGAATATTATAGCTCACCCCTCATCGCTGTCCACCAAATTTTAGGCATTCACCCCGACGAGCTTGAGCTTCTGCCTGGCGGCGATCCCGATCCTGCCGCGGGGCGACTTCTTCACCAGATATTTGAGCAGCCCGATGCCGAATTCCCTCTGCTCGAAGAGCTTCTCGGCGAAATGAAAACCGATATGGTAGAGCTCGGGCGGACCCAGAGCCCTCTCAGCCTTCAGGCGTTTGACCAGCGGGAAGTCAGCATCCCGCATGAGATCCGCGATGAGCCTCAGCGCTTCATCATCCTTGCGCCTCAGGGGGGAGAGATCGGGGGGGCTGCTGCACAGCCCGACGACCGCGAGCTCGTACTTGAGCTCATTGGTGAGGAGCGAATGGTGGGACATCAGGCGCAACAGACCCTCGGCATCTTTGAATTTCTTTGTCCCCTTCAGCCGCTTCACGCGGTCGAGGACCCGCTCGACGAGAAAGACGGGATTAATGACCTTCAGCGCAGCCGCGTAGAGCGAATAGCGCTCATCCCCCGACGCCCATAGCTTCTCCATCCTGTCGAACAGGCGGCGGGCCTCGCCCTGACCCACCTGATCCTTCTGCGCCCTGAGGATGCTCACGAGCCTCATCCCCGCCTCATAGTCCTTCGCCACCTCGAGCTCCTTGATGATGTACGGATACGCCCGCGGGAGGCCGGCCAGCGCCTCCTGGGCGGCGCGGCGCTCCTCGAAATCGCTGGAGTTGAGATGCTCGAGCAGGCGCTTGACGTTGTCCCGTGAATCATTTTTGCTCATCCGCGAGAGGATGAAGCTCCGCACGGCAGGATGTGGGCTCCTCAACCTCTCCTCCAGGAGCGGCACGAGATTCCTGGGGATCTCCAACCGCTGGAGGACCGTGAGGACATTCCGCACGATGTTTGAGTAATCGCTTCCCTCGAGCATGGGGATGATTTCTCTGGCCAGCGCTGCATTTCCCTTGGGGGGGATCTCCATTCGCGAGAGGGCGATCAGGGCCTGCTCTCTGACCGGGGCCGGTTGATCGTGCAGTGCGTACCTGAGCACCCTGCTCACCGTAGAGGGGTCGCCGATGTAGCCGAGCAGTATCACCCCTGCGGCCATCTTCTCCGGGCTCGCTCCTGCCTTGGGGGATGCGAGGAATACGTCGATCTTTTTGCGGAGGGGCTTCCTCTCGTGCCGAGCCATTTTGTCTATTGCCTCGCGCAGCGCCAGACAGATGCCCTTGCTCAGCTCAGGCCCATCGCCCGCGATGCAGTCCACGAGAAAACGGCATGCGTCTTCAGTCCCTATGGTGCCGAGGATTCTCACCAGGAGCTTTTTGAGCTCCGGGTCGGCCTTGGCGAAAAGTCGCTTGGCCTCAGCCACGGCGGACGAGCCCGTCGAAGCAATTATCCCGCTCGCACGCTCCTGAACCTTGCCGCCCTCGCGGAGGAGGGGGAAGAGGTATGGCAATGCCTCCGGTCCGGGGATCCGCTCGAGGGTTGAGAGGATATAGTTCTTTACGGTGAGGTTGGGGGTTGAGAGATGCCTGGCAAGATTGCGCCTGATCTCGCCGTTCCTGGGCCTCAGCTCGCCGAGCACACGTGCCGCGGCGCACTGCAGTTCCACATCCTCGCTGTCGAGCAGGGCACATATCTGTTTCAAGAGTCTATCCATGCGAACTCCTCACGGATAAAGGGCCACCCCGCAGGTCACCGCGGCGCGAGGAATGCCCGATCTGGCTATGACTCGACGCTCGCATAGCCCCGCACGAAGCCCTTTGCGACATACTCTTTTTCCCATGCCGCGTCGGCATAGCGGGCGTACTCCTCTGCATATTTCCTGAGCGGCTCCCTGAGCTCGGTGATGATCGTCTCCGCGCCGGGATGGGTCGGCCGCGCACCGCACTCGCGGACGACCGCCTCGAGCACGTCAGGGCAGTCGACGATCATGCATGGCCTCAGGAGATTGTCTGAATATGGCTGCCTCGATTGGATGGCCTTGAAGAAGTCGGATCGGATCACATCCCGCAGGCTTTTCTCCTTGATGTTGTCCACCGCGAAGTGGCAGAAGACGCACGGTTCGACGTCGCCGTTAGCATTGATATGCAGGTACTGGCGCCCCCCCGCGATGCAGCCGCCGACGAAATAGCCGTCGTTCCAGAAGTCGCCGATGAAGATCGGCTTGCTGTTCCGCAACTGCCGGACGCGGCGGCGCAACTCGTCGCGCTGCCTTGGCGTCGGCATCAGCTCCATGGCGGGCTTCCGTCCGATGGGGATATACTGGAAGTACCAGAGTATCATCGCCTTCTTCGCCACGAGCATGTCCACGAATTCATCGCTGCAGATCTCGTTGATGTTGTCGCGCGTTTCGGTGCACGAGGCGCCGAAAGGGACACCCGCTTCGGCGAGGTAGTCCATTGCGTCCATGATCCTCTTGAACGCACCGGGGCCGCGGCGCTCGTCCGTCCACTTCTCCATGCCCTCGGCGCTGATCATCGGCGCGACGTTTCCGAGCTCTCCGAGCCTGCTGGCTGCGTCCCTGTCAATGAGCGTCCCATTGGTGTAGAGCTGGAAATACACATCGAGGTGCTTCTCATAGATCCCCCATATGTCCTTCCGCGTAAAGACCTCTCCGCCGGAGAAAGTGATAAAGTAGATACCGAGCTCTTTGGCTTCGCTGATGACCCGGTCAATGAGCTCGAAGGGGAGACCGAAATCCTGAGCATACTCACCCGCGTAGCAGCCGTAACATTTCAGATTGCATCGCATCGTCGGGCTGATGACAAGGAGGGACGGCGGGATAAATCCCTCCTGCTCGTAGAGGTCATTTTCTCTCAGCGAGTTTCCTATCACCAGGTTGTTGAGCATCAGGTTGTTCACGAGCCGTTCTCGGCAGTTCGGAGACAACCTCCCCATGACATCCCTGGCGAGCTGGACCGTGGGGTGGTTTTTCTGGAATGTGGAGCGCATATAACGGATAATTTCTTTGTCGTCATGGTTCTTCGTCAAAAACTCAGCGAGATAGGTCAGCCGTATGAGGTTGTTGAGAGAAAATTTCGGGATTCTGCTTATGATCTCCTTCAGGGCCCGGCGCTGGGTAGAGTTGACCAGTCTATTGACGACACTCATGCCTCCACCTCCTCGACAATCGAATATCTCAAAGTTCGCTCAGAGCAGAGTCAGATCCGCCTCACACCCCGTTTCCTATCGTTGCTGCCCTTCTACTAAGAGGCAGTATGTTAGCATCCTCGCCGTTCACCATCAAGCACTCTTTACTATATTGTTGCACTAATGGGAACTATTCTTATGTGCGGTGGCTGGTGCCGCTTGGCGATAACGCTCATTGGATTTCAGGCCTGCTCGCCAGCAGTCCCATCATGCTGAAAAACTCTTTCAGCAACGACGGCTCGAAGACCGTCCCCGCGCCCGAAGCTATTTCTGACATCGCATCTTCGGGTGAAATCGGCATCCGATAGGGGCGTTCTGCGGTCAGCGCCTCATACACGTCCACTATTTGCACCAGGAGGCTCATCGGATGGGGGCGTCGAATCGCCTGTGATCGTGGGTATCCACTCATGTCGTACCTCATGTGGTGTTCAAACGCAATGACTGCGGAGAGCGGCCCTACTCCCCCGGTTTCCTCAAGCATTCTCGCCCCCTCTGCTGGATGCCTTCGAACCACAGCCCATTCCATCTCATCAAGCCCGGTGGTTTTAGATATTATCTCCGGTGGAATCAGAATCTTTCCAACGTCATGTAGTAAAGCCGCCTGGCACAGTTGCCTGAGTCTCCCCGCATCCTTGATGAAAAGAGAAGCCAGCGCCGTCGCAAGGATGCAGACATTCACGGAGTGAGTGAACGTGGGCTCGTCATAATCCTTGATCATGGTGAGGGCGAGTACGGCTCGGGGCTCCTTCGCGATCATCCTCGATATTTCGCCTATCAGGCTGTCAACCTCTCCCATTGCAATCGCCCGACCCATCATTATCGACCGCGCAACCTGGCGCATGAGCTGCACCGCGTCCTGGTAGACTATCCTCGGCTGACGGGCGAGCGCCGTTTCCTCATCTTCCTTCGATAACTGCATTACCTCAATATGCCGTACCCCCCTTCGGATGAGTTCACGGTTGATCTCATCACGTCCCTGGAACTTCTCCGGCGATGCCATCAGCACCGCGATGAATTTCAACAGTTCATCGAGTTGCAGGCCCCGCTTGACAACCATACCGTGGATCTTCTTCGCTTCAAAAAGGTCGGTGAATTTCCTCGCGCACACGCTCAGCCGATAGAGCGGAATATTCTCATACAGCAGCATTCCCTCTCTCGCGCTGACGGTAAAAGACTCACTCCCGGTGAGAATCTCCCCCATTGTCGAGTAGGCCCGTTCCGCATACTCTCTCACTGCCGGGTGATCGTCCGCGTAAAGGGCCACCTGGCTGCCTGCGGTCACAATCTGTTTGACGATGAGTTCGATCCTGTCGAGGGCAGCCAGGCGCTCTGCCGGTAATTTGTCTTTCAGTGTGTCCCGATCGTGCATCAACACCTTCCCCCGAAGAACCGCCGCAGGAGCGAAACGCCCTGAGGCGAATCCTCCCTGAGCGCGTCCTGCGCGCGCGGCCCGCCGATGCTCTCCAGGGCAAAACGCGCGGAGGCGCGGAGCAGGTAGAGAGAGCGCGCGCTCCTACGCCCATGCGTCTCCCTCAGCAGTTTCGCGAGCATGGGAACCGCCCGCTCACCGCCCGATTTTGCGAGCGCACGGCAGGCGAGCACCTTATCCTCAACGTCCCACTGCTTGCTCGAGTCTTCCACAATCTCCAGGAGCCTGTCTACTGCCGCCTCACCGCCAAGGTGCGCGAGAACCGGTATCGCGGTATGCCTCACCTCTCGGTCGCGGTCACCCGCCAACACACGCACCAGCGGCACCGCCCGCCTGACTCCTCCCTTCCCCAGGAGTGTGACCGCTTTGAGCCTGACCCCTGGCTCGGGATGGCCGCAGAGATCCATGAGGATCGGGGCGGATAGCTCGGCCGGGAGCGCGCTCAAAATATCCACCCCGCGGGCGAGGAGATCGGGCCGGCCACCGGCTATCTGAAGGCGCACGAGCTCCGCCACGCCATGAGATTCACGCCGCCCTGCGTCAATGAGCGCATCGTGGATTCTCCCATCCCTATTGCTCACAAGCTGTTCCCACACCCGACCGGCATCGCCGGGCGCCAGGGACTTCACGACACCGGCGATGAGGAGCCCCCGATCGTCGAGCGGTAGGGGGGCCAAGAGAATTGAATGCAGTGCGCCATCACCGCAAAGGCTTTTGACCTCCCCGCGAGCGGCGTCGGCGAGTGCTCTGTCCGCTGATGCAGCGGGGGTGAACAATGCGGAGAATAGGCCGCATGCCTCCCCAATGGAATCATTCTTCACAAGATCCCTGATGCGCGCGGCTGCCGTGCGGATGAGCTTTGGCGTAACGGTCCCCCCCCCCAGGAGTTCGGAGAGCACGAGAATCTCCTCCCTGCGGTCATCGCCTTTATTCAGATAGGCTTTGAGCCCGCCCGGGGGCAGGCTGATCTTTTCAAGCTTCTCAACGACCTGGGGCATTCCGGTGAACTGAACCCCCTTGCGAACGGGCGAGGGAGCTCTCGCGGGCGCAGAGAGTTCGGTGACCTCCTTTGTCAATTTCTCGAGCGTAACGCGGTCAATACCCCGCTCAATCGCCGCAGGCTTCAGGTGTGAGAAGATCCTTTTGAGCGCCTCATCTGACGGGGCGAGACGCCTGAGCAGCGTGCTCACTCTTCGTGGTTCTCGCTCGTCGCGCTGGTGCATGTCGAGGATGAAGTTGGCGACATGGTTGGGTGTGCAGGCAAATACCTCCTCGCTGAGCATCGGCGGCAACTGTCCGGCCGTTTTGAATTGAGCGCAGAGCACCTCCAGACGGGTAGGCTCATCCATCGCCATCAACGCGCTGGAAAAGGAGTCGCTCAGAAAGATCGGCGAGCATCTCCCTCCCTTCCTCAGCTCGGTAGCGAGGATCTCGAATATATCCGACATCCCCTCGGCCTGGACCACCGCCTCAGGCTCAGGGGCGCCCGGCTCGGCATCCGTCATTTCCCTGATGAGCTCGCCGACGAACGTGGGGTGCTGGACAACTTCCGAGAGGAGTCCCCGCTCTTCCTCCCCCAGCTCAAACCCGCCACGCGCGAGGGTGATTATATTGCTCAACTGCCGCCTGATGAAATGAAGATCCTCGATGCCGAGTTTCCCCTCGTCAAGCACGATCTCTCCGGTCTGTCCGACCCGCTTGAGGTAGATGTTTTCGACGACAGAGATACTTTTCGCCCCGCCCTCTCTCAAGAACGCCACAGGCCCCCCCTTGATCAGGAGCGCCCTGCTCTCCGACGAGAGCATTTCCAAGAGCAGATAGATCTCCCTGTCATCGATCACCCGCTGGAGGGAGATCCGCCTGATGATGAGTCGGCGCAGATTTTCGATAAGCTCCCTCACGAATGGGGACTCCGCCCCGAGCAGGCTATCCCCGAAGAACAGCTTGTTCCCCGCGATCGTGATCTCGATAATGCCCCTGTCCTTGAAGAGCAGCGCGGCGGCGGCGCGCCAGTGTGCCAGGTTCTCGGCACACATGGCGTTGTCCCGCCCATAGAGGACGAATGCCCTCCTGAGCGAGACAGTCCTGTGGATGAAGTCCGTCATGCTGCCGTAGAGCTTCTCATCGATGGGATGCTGTTGCTGGGATTCACTCATAGGGCGTCACAAAACCAGAGTCCTCATACGGCAGCGGGGCCACGGGTGCATTCGGCGTCCATCTCCGGGTCGATCCCCCGCGCAGGCTGATTAAAGAATTCGCCGCGGATCAGCGCGCCTACCTGCCGGCAGGCAGGGATACGCGCGGATAAATCGCTAAAGAATCGGCGTTAATCCGAACAATCCGCGGTTGCATTTGTTTAACCACTGAAGACATTGAATGAAACAGTATTTCAGTGTAAAACAATTGCCTCGCCTTCTCCGTGCGCTCCTTCTTTTCTCCGTGTCCCTGCCTGCCGGTGGGCAGGCTCTGTGGTAAAACATTGAAGACGCCGAGTAACTACTCAGGCAGTCAGAAGCCAGGAGCCAGAATCCAGAATGGATCGCGCATAAGCTTCCAGGAGCTTACTGACCTCTTCGAATAACTGCATTAACTCGGAGACATCGCCGTATCCCAAGTCCTCAAATGTCGCCGCCGGCGTTCTCATTCCAACTCCTGACTCCTGAATTCTGGCTCCTGAGCAGTTACGACGCCGAAAACACCCCCCGGGACCGACGCCTTAAGCTTGCGTTCACTTCGGCTTTTCCAGCTTGTATACTATCTCTCCCTCACGCGCCCAGCCAAAGTTGTCGCGCGCGTACTTCTCAAGGTATGCGGGATCGTTCTGATCGAGGAGTTGCCGCTCGCGCTGGAGCTTCTGATGCAATTCCTGCTCAGCGTCGAGTTCATTCCTCAGTTCCGCCACGCGCCCGCGGAAGACATTTTTTTTGGCGAGGAGGGGCATGAGGAAAAAATGGAAGAAGAGCCCCAGAATCAGAACGAGCGCCGCGACGTAGAATGGCGCCCTGGAGAAACCCTCCCCCCTCTCCTTCACAAGCCCCCCCCGTAGACCGCGTCCGCGCCCAGCATCTCCTCGATGCGCAGGAGCTGATTGTATTTCGCCACCCGGTCGCTGCGGCACAGCGAGCCAGTTTTAATCTGGCCGGCGTTGGTGGCCACAGCGAGGTCAGCGATGGTGGTGTCCTCAGTCTCCCCTGACCGGTGGCTTATCACGGTGGTATAACCCGCCCGGTGCGCGATCTCGATCGTCTCAAGGGTCTCGCTCAGCGTTCCGATCTGGTTCAGTTTGATGAGGATGGAATTTGCGACCCCCATCTCGATCCCGCGCCTCAAGCGGGCGGGATTAGTGACAAAGAGGTCGTCGCCCACGATCTGGATTTTTTTCCCCAGTCTCTCGGTCAGCTTCTTCCAGCCGTCCCAGTCGTCCTCAGCGAGTCCATCCTCGATCGAGCGGATGGGATAGGCCTGGATCCATCGTTCATAGTAATTGATCATCTCGTCCGCGCTGAACTCCCTGTTCTCAGAGGCGAGCCGGTACTTCCCACCGCGGTAAAAGGCGCTTGCCGCGGGATCGAGTGCGATCGCAATGTCACGTCCCGGCTTATAGCCCGCCTTTTGGATCGCGGCGATAATTGCCTTGAGGGCCTCCTCATTGCTCGGCAGGTTGGGGGCGAATCCACCCTCATCACCCACGCCGGTCGCAAGCCCCTGGCCTTTAAGGATGCCCTTGAGCGTGTGGAACACCTCAGCGCCCATCCTCAGGCCCTCGGCGAATCTCTTTGCGCCCAGCGGCACAATCATAAATTCCTGGAGATCCAGGTTGTTGTCCGCGTGCCCGCCGCCGTTCACGATGTTCATCATCGGCACGGGGAGGGTGCGTGCGTTAACGCCCCCGATATACCTGAAGAGCGAAACCCCGAAATGGCAGGCTGCCGCCTTCGCGGCGGCAAGCGACACCCCGAGAATTGCATTTGACCCCAGCCGGCTCTTGTTGGGCGTGCCGTCGAGCGCGATCATCGCCCTGTCCACGGCCTCCTGATCAGCTCCATCCGCCCCGCACAACTCGGGGGCAATCAGCTCGTTCACGTTCTCAACTGCCTTCATAACCCCCTTGCCGTGGTAGCACGACTTATTCCCGTCGCGCAACTCAAGGGCCTCATGCTCACCCGTGGAGGCACCGGAGGGAACGGACGCCCTCCCCACCGCACCACTCTCCAGGGCGAGGTCTACTTCGACCGTCGGATTCCCTCTGGAATCAAGTATCTGCCGCGCCTTGATGCGCTCTATCTTCGTCATATCCACTCTCCCGTTTCTGACTAGCACATGAGATGTGCACCCAACTACCGCGAACCACCATACCATGCGGTAGCACCCAGCCATCATGGATGACTGCGGACTCGGCGGAGTTTTGCTCGTGGTTTCACAAGAAACTCGCGTCGCGTTTAGTATATACATTCGCGGCTGAGGCAGCAAGAGCTATCTGACCCGCTGTCCAGCCAAAATAGAAATGTCCCCTTCTTACCAAATTAGAAATGTCCCCATGACTGTTCCCTCTCCCCCCATTGTCGGGGGGGTGTGGGTTTGGGTGCGGGGGGCTAGAAGAGATGTACTCTTCCCCTCACAGAGCCACTTCCTGGGGAAAAACCGCGATTTTTGGTTTAACATTACTTCGCCCCCCTCCTAAAATGCCCTACAACAAACGATCTCATTGTGGTGAGGCTACCAACACTGGCCTGATTTTGTACTGC
>JAPLCX010000082.1 GCA_026392035.1 Candidatus Auribacterota bacterium
GCCCCATCACCCCCAACCTGTCCCGCTCCTTACGGCTCATCTCCAGTATCCCCTCTCTCATTTCCACCCCCTTGTCGGGGGCTATTATAGGGGACATTTCTACTTTGGCAGATAGGGGACATTATCATTTTGGTATGACATTACGCAAAAGGATGCTTTTCAAATGCGGTTCACGCATATATTATAGTAGGGGTGAAGAGAGGAGAAGCGCGTACATGAGAATTCTATTGGGGGTCATTATCGGTGGCGGATTGGGCTTCCTCGTGGGCTATTTTGGGAGGTGCGCGTCCGGCGCGTGCCCGCTCACCAGCAATCCGTATGTGAGCACGGTGGTCGGTGCGATTCTGGGAGCCCTCATCGCCGGCAGGTTCTGATGTAGGGTGATGTTGAATCCGTGCGTGGCTACGTCCTTTTCACGAAGAAGGTGTCGCTCGGGGAAAAGGAGGGAGACCCCATGAAAAGGCTGTCCGACGAGATAGTCCGCTTTTTCAATAAGCAGCACTACGTGATTGTAACGACCGTCGGCAGTGACGGAAAACCGCACAGTGCATGCAAGGGGGTAGTAAAGATAAGCAGAGCTGGTGAGATTTACCTGCTCGATCTCTACCGGGGGATAACGTCTCGTAATCTCGAAAAAAATCCACGGTTGAGCGTCACGGTGGTGGACGAGCACCGCTTCAAGGGGTATTGCCTGAAGGGGACGGGCCGGATAGTGAAGCTGGAGGAGGTCAGACCGAGTTTATTGAGGGCGTGGGAACGGCGGCTCAGCAGTCGCATCACTCACCGGATTATAAAGAACATACGTGGAGAGAAGGGTCATCCCCGGCATCCCGAAGCGCTCCTCCCCGGGCCCAAGTACCTGATCGCAGTGGAGGTGAGTGAAGTCATCGATCTTACCCCGGCGCACATCGGATGACGATAGATCAAATGGGCGTGAGGCGTGGAGAACACGGGCGGTAGCGCCATTCCATTCCTCAACACGAGACCATGTACACCCTCGGCATCAATGGAAGTCCACGGGCAGGCGGGAACACCGATATCCTGCTCGATGAGGCACTCAGGGGAGCGGCGAGTTGTGGCGCCAGGACGGGAAAGATTGTCCTGAATGCGCTCAGATATGCCCCCTGCCAGGAGTGTGAGAGAATCAGCGACGATGGCAGCTGCGTCATACAGGACGACATGGAGGTCGTCTATGCCGGAATCAGGGAGGCGGACGCGCTCATTCTTGCCTCGCCGATCTTTTTTGGCAGCCTGAGCGCGCAGACCAAGATGATGATAGACCGCTTTCAGTGCGCATGGATCGCACGGGACAGGCTGAAGAGGGAGATATTCAGCAGGCGGAAGACGTGCGCCTTCATCTCGGTGGGCGCGTCGAGCAGGCGTGATTTTTTTGACAACGCAAAGTCGATTGTGAAAAACCTGTGTGCGACCATTAACGCGCGCTACAGTGATGAGCTCTTCTGCCCCGGCAGCGACGATAAAGGGAGTGTGCGCGCTCACCCCGATTGTATGAGGGAGGCGTATGAGGTGGGGCGGCGGCTCGCTTCCGTAAAGGTATAACTCAATTGTTTACCACAGCGCTCGCGGAGACCTGGTTGGCAATTGCAGCTCATTCTCAATGTCCCTGCCTGCCGGCAGGCGGATTCAGTGGTAAAAATTGGTTGCGGCCAACGGCCGCGGGGTGTACTCCGTGGTGAATCATATATTGTGCAGGGGGTGTCATGGGCAATATATTCGGTGCGAGTGAAGTAGTGGAGTTGGCGGTCCAGATAGAGAGGAACGGGAAGGATTTCTACACTGCGCTCGCGGACCGGCTGCCCAATCCGAAAGCCCGGGATGTCTTCACATATCTTGCGGCGCAGGAAGAGAGACACATGGCCGTGTTCCAGGAGATGCGGGGCCACCTCCATAGATACGAGCCCCCTGAATCGTATCCCGGAGAGTACATTTCGTACATGAGAGCGCTCGCCGCCGAACACATATTCACCCAGGGGGGCAAAGGAAAGGAAGTGGCGGGGCGGGTTGCGAGCGAGAGCGAGGCAATGGACCTCGCGATAGGTTTTGAGAATGATTCGATTGTCTTCTATACAGGGATGACAAAGGTCGTCCCTGACCATGACCACCCGGTGATCGAAGCGATCATTGCGGAGGAGCGGAAACACCTGGCGCAGCTGATGGAGATGAAGGAGAAGATCTGAGCGTGGTGCTCCATGCGTTGCGAGAGAACGATCAGTTCAGAGCCAGCCACGGGAGGATGAGATGGCAAAGAGAGTGATAGTCTACAGTACCCCCACCTGTCCCTACTGCATAAGGGTGAAGCAGTTTTTGAAGGAGCACAATGTCGTGTTCGAGGACAACGATGTCTCCGCCGATCGCGCAAAGGCGCAGGAGATGATGCGCACATCGGGCCAGATGGGCGTTCCGGTCCTGGACATCGAGGGTGAGATCATCGTGGGATTCGAAAAGGAAAAAATCAAGAGCGCTCTGGGAATCTGAGAAGGATGGCAGCGCGGGCGCGTGCGGGGGGAGGTGCCCCACGATGGGCAAAATCTCAGTGAAAATTGTCAGGAGGGTGAACAGCAGGGAGCTGGTGCACCTCTACAGGGAGGCGGGGTGGTGGAAGCCCGGGTATCCGGAGCGCGCGTCGTACATAAACTCACTGGTGCGCAATTCATTTTGCTTTGCGGGGGCGTTCCACAAGAAGCGACTGGTGGGGATGGGGAGGAGTCTTTCCGACGGCACAGGCGACGCGTACATACAGGATGTCACGGTCCTGGATGAGTTCAGGGGAAAGGGCGTGGGCAGGAAGATCGTCATCACAATCGTCAACTATTTGAGAAGGCGCGGGATCGACTGGATCGGGCTCATCGCCGGGCCCGGCCTCCAGCGGTTCTACCGTGAGCTCGGTTTCAGGCGAATGAAGGATCATATCCCGATGATATGGAGAGGCGATGAGTGAACTGGATCTGAAGCTGTTCAAGGCGGTGGAGATCGCCGACGGGGCGCGCGTAAAGCCGCTCCTCGCCGCGGCCCAGAAGATGTCGTGCGATTATAGTTTCGCAAACCTCTATTCGTGGGGCGAGATATACGACCTCAGATGGAATCTCCACCGGGAGAGGCTCATGGTGTACAGCGGGAAAGATGATTTTCTATTGATGCCGGTCGGTCCGGCGTTCAGCGTGGGCGAAATGGTTGAGATCTCGGATCGGTTGATCCGGCAGGGCAGGAGCGGGAACTTTGTGCTCGTGGACGCGGAGTATGTGGAGCGAAATGAGTCTCTGCATAATTATTTCACGGCGGAGGTTGACAGGGATAATGCCGATTACGTCTACGCCACTCAGGCGCTCGTCGAGTTGAAGGGGCGGAAGCTGCACAAGAAGAAGAACCTGCTCTCCCAGTTTTTGCGCAATAACCCGGACTATGTGTGCGAGAGAATGAGCGCGCGCCATGCCCGGGAGTGCTTCGTCCTCGCCGAGAAGTGGTGCGAGGTCAAGAACTGCGAGAAGCTCGGCTTCACGCACGAGAGCTCGGCGTTGAAACGCGCCATGGAAAAGTTCAACGAGCTGGAACTCGATGGGCTCATCATCAGAAAGAGCGGGGCCGTGATCGCGTTTTCGATATTCGACAGGCAGAACGGGAATACCGCATCCGTGCACTTTGAGAAATACGACGGTGAGATCAAGGGATCGGCCCAGGCGATAAACTGGGAGACGGCCCGGTATCTCTCGCCAACGTATGAGTATATCAATCGGGAACAGGACCTCGGCATCGAGGGGCTGAGACGCGCCAAGGAATCGTACTGTCCTGCATTCACCGTAAAGACGTACATATTGCGCCGGAAGGCCTGACCCTCTTCCCTGCGAAATACATGGAAAAGCTGCACCCTGTTATCCAAGCGCTGCTCGCTACGTCATTTATGTGGGGAATGACCACCCTGGGCGCGAGCATGGTGTTCATCGCCCGCAACCTGAGCCGGAAGATGCTCGATGGCATGCTCGGGGCCGCTGGCGGCGTCATGATTGCCGCCAGTTTCTGGTCGCTGCTCGCTCCCGCAGTGCAACTTTCAGCAGGAAAGAGCATTCCTGTCTGGTTTCCCCCGCTGACCGGGTTTCTGGCCGGCGGTGTTTTTCTGAGGATCATTGACAGGATACTCCCTCACCTCCCAGCAGGCTTCCCCATTGAAGAGGTTGAGGGGATAAAAACCTCATGGAGGAGGGCGACCCTGCTTGTCCTGGCTATCACGCTGCATAATATCCCCGAGGGGCTTGCGGTGGGGGTCGCCTTCGGTGCGGTGGCAGCAGGGCTATCCTCCGCGTCTCTTCCGGGCGCGATTGCCCTCACCGTAGGCATCGGCATCCAGGATTTTCTCGAGGGGCTCGCGGTGTCGATGCCCCTCAAGCGCGAGGGTGTATCTCACATCAGGAGCTTTTGGTACGGGCTGCTTTCGGGTGCGGTAGAACCGATTGCCGGTGTTGTAGGAGCGGTGCTTGTGGTCACGGCTCTGTTTTTGTTACCCTATGCGCTGGCGTTTGCCGCCGGAGCGATGATCTTTGTCGTGGTGGAAGAGGTGGTGCCGGAATCGCAACTGAGCGGCAACAGAGACATTGCCACGATGGGTGCGATGCTTGGTTTTGCGGCCATGATGGTGCTTGAAATCGCGGTAGGCTGATAGCGGGGGATATTACGATTGCCCCGGCAGGGAGGGCCCACGGGAGGAGACGTGAATAAATATACCTGCGACGTGTGCGGCTATGTGTACGATCCGGCGGCGGGGGACCCCGATAATGGTGTGTCCCCGGGGACGGCGTTCGAAAAGCTGCCCGACAGCTGGGTCTGCCCCGTCTGCGGTGCGGGGAAGGATCAATTCTCTCCAGCGAGCTGAGGAGAGGGGATGCGGTAATATCAGGGCAACGTATCACGTCGATGCGGAGGGGTGTGATCTATCACGCACGCATGAAGGCCATGAAGCCACCCGCTGAGCGAGTGATCCAGGTCATACGGTTGCTCCGCAAAACCTACCCCGAGAGCTGCACCGCGCTGTGGCATTCCACTCCCTTCCAGATATTGATCGCGACAATCCTCTCCGCGCAGTGCACCGACGAGCGGGTGAATAAGATAACCCCTTCTCTTTTCAGGAAGTACAAAGGCCCCGCTGACTTTGCGAAGGCGACGCAGGCGGTGATCGAGGGGGAGATCCGCTCCACTGGTTTCTTCAGGAACAAGGCGCGGAACATAATCGCCGCGTCCCGAAAGATTGTCGAGGAATTTGGAGGGCATGTGCCCGATACCATGGAGGAGCTTGTCACTTTCCCCGGCGTGGCGCGCAAGACGGCGAACATCGTGCTCTCCAGCGGCTATGGAAAATCGGAAGGCATCGCCGTGGACACCCATGTGAAGAGGCTCTCCGGGAGGATCGGCCTGAGCGGAGAGACCGATCCCGATAAAATAGAGCGGGAACTCATGGCGATTGTGCCGAGGAAGGACTGGCTTGACTTCAACTATATTCTGGTCAACCACGGGAGAGCGGTCTGCCAGGCGAGAAAGCCGCTATGCCCCGAGTGTGTGATACGCCACCTCTGCCCCTCGGCCAGAAAGTATTATCCGTTCCTGAAGAAAAGGGGCGCGCTATAGTGGTTCAAGGTCCTTTGAGTTGAGCCCTTCCCCTGGCTTCCCGTCAAGGCGCGAGATTACTCTTCCTCCCTGAAAGACTACAATCGTCGGCACCACATTGATGCCATACTCCTCCCAGAGGGGATTGTCCTGATCATCCAGGATGACGGTAAGGGAATCGAAATCACCGGCGCGGGTCTCTGCACACGACTCAAAGATCGGCCTGAACCTGCGGCAGAACGGACACGTGCTCATGATGAAGAGGGCTGCTGTTTTCCTGTCCCCGGAGAGGTGCTCTTTCAGCGATGGCGGATTTGTGAGCGTGTTCATGCCCACAGTATAACAGCTGTTTCGTGGCGGAGGGAAGGAGTTTTGAGGCATCGAACCAGGTTTTAGCCGCGGATGTGCGCGGATCCCATGGGACGCACACAGCGCAGATTCCGTGTGTTACAGATGACACATATTTTGGAGACGAGGCACGAGAAACCAGTTACCGTGGTGAGTATCCGTGTCCATCTGTGTGAATCCGTGGTTCTCGCTTAAATCTGCTGTTCCCCCTGTTTGACAGCACAGCCTATCCTTACTATAGTTATGCCATGAGCGACAGAGTGGATATCCTCATCATCGGCGGCGGGCCTGCGGGCATCTTCGCGGCGATCACGGCCGCCCGGAGCGCAAAGAAGCCGCCCCGCATCATCATCCTCGAGCACAACTTCATGCTCGGGCGGAAGCTGCTCAAGACCGGCAACGGGCGCTGCAACCTCACGAATCGTGATATCTCACCCGAGCACTACCACGGGCAGAACCGTCATTTCCTCCACGGCCTCTTCGCCCGCTTCACGAACCGCGACCTCCTCGGCTATTTCGAGAATCTCGGGGTGGAGTTCAAGGAGGAGGAAAATGGATGCCTGTTTCCCGTGACCGACCAGGCCTCCACGATTCTCGACGTCCTCAAGGAGGAGATTGAAACGCACGGGATCGGCGCGGCGCTGAACACGAGGGTGGCAAAGATCACTCGGGGCGGGCGCGGCGAGTTCATCGCGCAGTGCGCGGGCGGCAGCACCTTCACCGGCCGGAGGCTCATCATTGCCACGGGTGGTCTGACCTATCCGCAGCTCGGGGCGCTCGGCGATGGCTACGCCTTCGCGAAAAGTTTCGGCCACGAGCTCGTCCCGCCCCTCCCTGCGCTCGTGGCGCTCGAGATCGAAAAGAAGGCGCTCTGCGATCTCCAGGGGGTGAAGGCGACCGTTGGCGCGGCGGCGTTCCAGGGCGGGAAACGGGTCGCCTCCGTGCGGGACGAGATTCTCTTCACCCACTACGGCGTCTCCGGCCCCGCGGTGCTCTACCTGAGCAGCTTCCTTGTGAGAGACCTCCCCGGCACGCAGACCATTCTCGCCGTTAACTTTTTTCCCGCCCTCACACCGGCGCAGGCTGAGGAGAAAGTCGTGACGCTGTGGCGAAAGAACCCGAAGCGCTCACTGGGTAACAGCCTGATCGGCATACTACCGAAGAAGCTCGCCCAAGTGCTCATCCGGAATGTCGCGGGCCTGGATGCCGACGCCGCCACGAATTCGATCACCAGACAGCAGAGGACGCGCCTCGTGAAGGCGCTGACCGGCCTGGAGATATCGGTCAAGGCGCCGCGCAGCTTCACGGACGCACAGGTGACCTCCGGGGGAGTGAGAACTGACGGAATCGATGGCAGGACGATGGAGTCAAGGCTCGTGAAGGGCCTCTACTTCGCGGGCGAGGTGCTGGATGTGAACGGCGACTGCGGAGGCTACAACCTCCAGTTCGCCTTCTCCTCGGGCCATCTGGCCGGCCTGTCGGCAGTCCGTCATACGTGATCCCGAAATCAATCTGCGGGGCATGACGAATATCCCAGTGCGTTGACACTTATTGATGCAGTAAGGATATCTTTTAAAACGGTGAAGGATGGACAGCGCAGAATATGCCCTGCGTGGTTTGAATCTACTGACACTGTGAGACCATGCAACAAGAAATGTGGCCTCTTCAGAATTAGCCTCAACCGAATATAACGCCAAGGAGTGCTCCCCGGTACATTACCAAACTGTAATTTTGCAGTAATCTTGCGGTTAAGAGAATATTTTAAAATTGCACATAGAAAAGATATGAGGCATATAGTTTTTAAGGGATGAGAATATGTGTGCGTTCTGTAATCCGTTGAACAAGAAAATAACTGTCTGTTTAATATTTGCAACATGGTTCTTATTGTTTTCCGTGGTCTTCTTCGAGCAACTTGGCTGGACTCATGACAATTCTGATTCTGACGAGGAAGCTCTCGCAGCTTTTATTAAGATGCTTTATGCCTGCGAGAAGATTGATAAGAATGTAAAACTTTCCTCCCATGTAAAATTCCACCCTCATGCCGCAAAAATTTATGCCCGCGATAGTGTGCAGTTACCGCAATCACAGCATCCTTATTTTATTAGTTCAGCCTTTCTAAATATCGCTGGTTATGCCAACCACTCATTCCTTCAGGTCTCCCCTGTTTTACGTATCTAATATTCTCCTCCGATAGTGATCACGTAGGTTTTTCCCCATCCTTCGTGTAATTCTGTGTCCGGCTCATTTTGCTCTTGATGAAGGGGGCATCACAACACTACGTCACCGCCATAGCTTCACCTTAGAACTTGAGAGGCCACACCGGGATGAAAAAGCACACGATGTCCAACGGCGAAAAACAAGAAGTCGATGACTCCGCCCACCACCGACGAGTCTCTCGCCGGCGCATCATCTTCTTCTCATTTCTCCTCTGCTGCGGCGCCTTCGCCATTCGATGGGCCATTCTCTCGGGCCTCCACGGTGTCGTCGGCCCTGATAGCCATTCCTATATGAAGGCCTGCCGTTACGGCGTTCTCCGCCACCTTTTTTACATGGTCAGGCCTCGCGGATACCCTCTGCTCATCAGCGCGTTCGGGTGCAATACAACGCTCATCGTCCTCTTCCAGCGAGCGCTCTCGGGCATCACCTGGCTCTGTGTTTCCGTGGCATTCGCCCGTCGGCTCCACAGGCCGCTTTTCAGGTGGCTCGCCCCTGTCTCCCTCTTTGCTTTAGGGTGCACGTTCTGCGTTATATTCTGGGATATCAATGTAATGACCGAGAGCGTCTCCCTCTCCACCTTGCTCATCCTGATTACAATTCTGCTATGCCGGGACGGCACACGACGGAACCTTTGTGGGGTGCGTGCCCTCGCCCTTATCTCTTTCTATTTCTCGATGTTGCGGGTGACAAACATCTGCTTTCTCCCGGCCCTTGCCCTTTATCTCTTTGCGCTGGAACTTCGCCCGCCCCGCGGCCGCCAAGAAAACCTCAAGCGCCGCGCAATGAGAATCTTCCTGATTTGCCTTGTGCCGGCGAGTTTCCTTTTCTTCCTCTACGAGACGAAACAGTCACATCGAGGTGAGGATAATCTGATAAATGCTCTCAACATGCGGGTGTTTCTCCGGGAAGACGAAGCCGGGAAGCAGGTTTTCGATGAAGAAAATTTTAACTATTTTGTCGAGCATTATGCCATGCCCGATGCAGAAGTAAAAAAGTACGTAGACCATGCCGCCTGGCAGCATACCGCAAGGCATACCCCCCGCTACGATGCATGGGTAGCCGAACGGGGGTACGCTGCATATCTCGCTTTCCTGAGAACGCACCCGGGCTGGGTCCTCAGGCAGTTCCGCCACATAGGGAGATACTACGCCATGAACTACGAGTGGCTCCCCCGAGATTATCATTTCGGGGTGAACGGCGCTGAAGGAACAGGCCTGACGATGAGCCGTCGGTTACAATCGCTCTTTTTCAATACGCTCGGGATGCTGGTTTATCCCGACTATGCGTTTCTTATACTCCCCCTCATACTGATTGCCTTGGTGATATGGTGGCTGCATCTCCAGAGGCGAGGCGTAACGCCGCCTCCGTCCACAGAAGCAGTCGCTACGCTCTGTATCCTCTTTTATTTAGCCGCTGTCATAACCCCTCTGGCGTGGTTTGGTGACGCTGATAACCCGCGACGCCACATGGTCACGGGCATCGTCTCGTATTATCTGGGGGCGGTCATGCTGTTATGGCTCCTCGTGGACCTGTTGGTTGAGCGCCGAAGCCGTCGCCCATCACCTCTCCTCCCACAAGGCTGAGAGGTAACAGGAAGGGGTAAAGCCATACCCGTGGAGCTCTCACCTTCTCCTTTAAGCTCAATCCCTGTGGTAATGGCGGGGCGCTTTTAACTGCGCCGGGAGACCCGCCTCGGCACGCTCCGCTCCGGCGAATACCGGAGAAGTCACCCCTCGCCCCCCGACACATTTTTTCAGAAAAAGAGTATTGACGGGAAGGGGTATTCAGGTATAATAGTACCAGATTATTAATATAGGCGGAGGGGTCATGGCGAAATTAATAAAGGTATCCGAGGCGGCGGCGCTGGCCTTGCACGCGATGGTGCTCATGGCGGCGGATCGGCGGAAGCCGCTCTCCACGCACGATGCAGCCGCACGGCTCAAGGTCTCAGAGGCGCACCTCTCGAAGGTCTTCCAGCGCCTCACCAAGGACGGCCTTGTCCGATCGTTCCGTGGTCCCCAGGGAGGTTTTGTTCTGGGGAGGAGCCCCGACGATCTTTCCCTCCTCGATGTGTATGAGTCTATCGAAGGGAAGTGCGAGGAGAGCAATTGTCTTTTCGATGTTCCCGCCTGCGACGGGAAAAAATGCATCCTCGGCGGGATCATGAAAAAGGTGGACGGGCAATTGAGGAGATACCTCGCCCGGGCAAAGCTCGCTGCCCTGGCGGGGAAATACAAGGGGCGGTCCGGAATATAGCAGACGGAGGGTTCTGCCATCTGTTTCAGCAGTGGGAGAGAAAGATGAGCACATTGAAATGCCCGGGGGCGGAGAAGATTCGGGCATCCTTCCCCGATGAGGTCCCCTGCGCCTGCGGCATGAAGGTGGAGATGTGGCCGGATGACGCCGAGGTGCGCTGCCCGGGATGCGGCGGCAGCGTGGGGAGGGAAGCTCCGCCAGCGTGCATCGAGTGGTGCACTGCGGCGAGGGAGTGCGTGGGGGAGTCTCTCTACGAGCGCTACACAAAGGCGAGGAAGTTCAACAAGTAGACTTCCCTATATATTTAAGAAAAGGAGAATAGGTTATGAGTATGTTTTGCTATCAGTGCGAGCAGACAGCGAAGGGGACCGGATGCACCGTGCAGGGCGTGTGCGGGAAGGATCCGGAGACGGCGGCGCTCCAGGACCTCCTGGTGCACGCGGTCAAGGGGATTGGATGGTATGCCGATCTCGCATCCCGGAAGGGTGTCCACGACAGCGCGGTGGATGTCTTCGTCGTGAGGGCGCTCTTTACCACGATCACCAATGTGGATTTTGATCCCGCGCGGATCGTGGGGCTCATCCGTGAGGCAGCGGTCCTCAAATCGAAAGCTCGCGAGCTCGCTCATAAATCAGGCGCCCGGATTCCCGGGAACATCCCTGAAGCGGCGCGATGGGAGCCGGCGGGAAATCGCGAGGGGCTCCTCGATCAGGCGTTGAAAGTCGGCCTCATGGCCGGCCCGAAGAAGAACGAGGATGTCCGATCGCTCGAGCACCTTCTCCTCTTCGGCATGAAGGGCGTATCCGCCTACGCGGACCACGCGCATATCCTCGGCAAGGATTCGCCGGAGATCTACGCCTTCCTGCACAGAGCCCTTGCGGGCCTCGCCGAGGGGAATCTCGGCGCTGACGCGCTCGTCGAGCTCAACATGGAGTGCGGGAAGATCAACATCGCGACAACGGAGCTCCTCTCGCAGGGGCACCGCGAGAGATTCGGGATTCCCGAACCCTCACCCGTGTTCCTCGGGACGAAGAAGGGCCCCGCCATCATCGTGAGCGGCCACGATATGCTCGATCTGAAGGAGCTGCTCGAGCAGACCGAGGGGACGGGGGTGAACGTCTACACGCACGGCGAGATGCTCCCCGCCCACAGTTATCCGGAATTGAAGAAACACAAACACCTCGTCGGAAATTTCGGGACCGCGTGGCAGAACCAGCAGAAGGAGTTCGCGAGCGCGCCCGCCGCGATCCTGATGACCACCAACTGCATCCAGAGGCCGGCGAATTCCTATAAGGACCGCATCTTCACCACGGGCCTCGTTGCCTGGCCTGGCGTCACGCACATTCCGGACCGGGCGAACGGAAAGCAAAAAGACTTTTCGTCTGTCATCGCGAAAGCGAAGGAGCTCGGAGGGCTGGCTGAGAAGCCGGGAAAGACCATCACGGTCGGATTCGGTCACGAGGCAGTCCTGGGCGTGGCAGAGAAGGTCGTCGCGGCGGTGAAATCCGGCGCCATCAGGCACTTCTTCCTCATCGGCGGCTGCGATGGGGCCAAGCCGGGTCGCAATTACTACGCGAGGTTCGCAGAACTCGTGCCGAAGGACTGCATGATCCTCACGCTCGCCTGCGGGAAGTACCGCTTCAACACACTGGACGCAGGGGATATCGGCGGCATACCGAGGCTCCTCGATGTCGGCCAGTGCAACGACGCCTATTCGGCGATCCGTATCGCCCAGGCGCTGGCGGGGGCGTTCGGGTGCGGCGTCAACGACCTGCCGCTCACGTTCATCCTCTCCTGGTACGAGCAGAAGGCGGTCGCGATCCTGCTGTCGCTCCTCTCAATGGGCATCAGGGGCATGCGCCTCGGCCCCTCGCTGCCGGCATTCATTACGCCTGGGATCCTCAAGGCGCTCGTGGACAGGTTCGGCATCAAGCCGATAGGCACCGCGGAGGAGGACCTGAAGGACAGTTTAAGGTTGAAAGTTTAAGGCGCAAGGAAGAAGATAGTGTGAGGGAATTACGGAGGGGGATTATCATGGCGCGGCAACCGGGTGACTTTACGGCGGTGAAAGTATCCGAACGGGTATACTGGGTAGGGGCGATTGATTGGGCCGTCCGCGATTTTCACGGCTACTCGACAGACCGGGGGACGACCTATAACGCCTATCTCATCATGGGCGAAAAAAATATACTGGTTGACACGGTCAAGGCCCCCTTCAGGGAAGAGATGTTCGCCCGCATCGCCTCCGTCATCGACCCGCAGAGAATTGACTACCTCATCTCGAACCATTCGGAGATGGACCACTCGGGCTGCCTCCCTGAAGTCATCCAGAGATTGAAGACTGAGAAGGTGTTTGCCTCCGCCATGGGTGTCAGAGCGCTGGCCGGTCATTTTCATCACGACTATGAAGTGCAGGCGGTGAAGGACGGGGAGCACATGGCGCTTGGAAATGTCAATCTCGTCTTCGCGGAGACCCGGATGCTCCACTGGCCTGACAGCATGGTCACCTATCTTCCCGATGAGGCGCTGCTCTTCTCGCAGGACGCCTTCGGAATGCACCTTGCCTCGAGCGAGCGATTCGATGATGAGCTGCCAGGGGAGTTGCTGGCGCACGAGGCAGCCAAATACTACGCCAACATACTCATGCCGTTCGCCGGCCTTGTCTCGAAGCTCCCGGAGAAGCTGGAGCGCAACGGGGTCGCGCCGAAAATAGTCGCCCCCGACCACGGCCCTATATGGCGAAAGGGGGTGGCGACAATTATGGAATGCTATGCGAAGTGGGCGGCACGGACGCCATCGCGGAAGGCAGTTCTCGTGTATGATACGATGTGGGGGAGTACCCATCGGCTGGCGCGGGCGATCGCCGAGGGGCTCGCCGCGGACGGCGTCAGCGTGAAGCTCCTGCCGCTCGGATCGAGCCACCGGAGCGATGCCGCGACAGAACTGCTCGACGCCGGCGCCCTCATCGTGGGATCGCCCACGATCAACAACGGCATCTTCCCGACGGTGGCTGACGCAATGAGCTACCTCAAGGGATTGAAACCGTCAAACCTCCTCGGGGCTGCCTTTGGTTCGTACGGGTGGAGCGGGGAGTCGGTGAAGGAGCTCAACGAAATGCTCCGCGCGATGAAAATCGAACTGGTGAGCGAGGGTGTCAGCGTCAGGTATGTGCCAGGCCCTGATGCGCTTGCGCAGTGCGCGTCCCTGGGAGCGACTGTCGCGCAACGGCTCGCGACATTGTGCAGCGGCGGGTAGTTGAGAGGTGACGCTCATGATGCTCTATCAATTCGTCAAACCACTCGGGATTGCGACATACTCGGCCCTCTGGATCACCTTTCTCCTGGGGCTATTCAAATTCAAGTTCCAGGTGAGGTGGATAGATATGAAGTGGCACTATGCGTGTGCCATCATCACGGTCATACTGGCCACTCTGCATGTGATCGTGATAGAAACCGCAGAATATCTTTAATTTGGAGTGTAGGGGCTCGATTTATCGAGCCCGATCTGATGGGCTGGCCGGATTTATATGGCCCTGCAGCGATTATTTTTGAGAAAGGAGGATACCATATGAAAGGACTATCCGTGACACTCGCACTGGCGGTAGCCATGGTGGCTATCGCCGGGTGGGCGCCGGGCCAGGAGGCCGAGCAGAAGAGTGTGCCTGGCTCGGAGAAGGGAGCGGCGTCGGCCCCCGTGCCGGCGGTGAAGGAGATGCAGGGTACCACCTGCCCTGTCCTCGCCGGTCCCATTGACAAGAAGTATAATTACACCTACAGGGGGACCATCTATTATTTCTGTTGCCCGATGTGCGTGGAGAAATTCAAGGCCGATCCGGAGAAGTATGCTGGGAAGGCATTGCCCAAGAAGTGACATATCTCCCTCGGTCTAAAGGTTCCTGCCTCGGGTTATGACTTGGGAGGTGATTCATGCGGAAGTTATCCTTGGTATATGTCTTGCTCGCCATGATCATAGCGGCAACCGGGTGCGCGAGCCCTGGAGCGAAAACAGGCACGGCGATGCCCTACTGCCCGAAGTGCAAAGTGCGGGTCGCGAGGCACAGGTTCTTGAGGGCGAGCAGCAGGGAGGGGCACACACATGTGAGGTACCTCTGCCCGTCGTGCGGCAAGGAGTGGAGTGCCGCTCCTGATGGAACTGTACGAGACACGCTGGTCTGCCCAAAGTGCGGCTGTGCGCTCAAAGAGTGCCCCGCGTGCTGCAAGACGTTCAAAAAATGAAGGCCAATGACGCACGATTACGCTGACCATCGCCACGCACATTCCCACCGCCGTTTCCTTTTGAAGAGGATGCAGGGGCGCAGCCGCCTCGCCACCTGCGTGGCGATCACCGCCGTGACCATGGTCGTGGAATTCGTCGCCGGAATCCTCACCGGCAGCCTCGCGCTGATCAGCGATGCGGGCCACATGTTGACGCACGGCTTCTCGCTCATCATCAGCTACTTTGCCATCACCCTCGCGCAACGGCCGGCGACGGAGCGAAGGACCTTCGGCCTCTACCGGGCCGAGATCCTCGCGGCCCTCCTCAATGGCGCGACCCTCCTCGTCATTACGGGCTTCATCGTCTGGTACGCGGTGCAGCGGATCTGCCACCCCGTCCCGATCTCGGCGGGCTGGATGCTGGTGGTCGCCGTTATCGGCCTCGTGGTGAATATCATCACGGCCTTCATCCTGAAGGAATCCGCCGGCGAAGACCTTAATATCAAGAGCGCATTTCTGCACATGCTCGGCGACCTCGTCTCATCGGTCATCGTGGTGGGGGGGGCGCTCGTGATTCTGTGGACCGGGTGGTATCCGATAGACCCGATCCTCAGCATGGTCGTCTGCGCATTCATTCTCGTGTGGGCCTATACCCTGATCAGGGAATCAGTGGAGATCCTCCTCCAGGCGACTCCGCGAGACGTGGATATCGCGAAGATCAGAGCGCGGCTGTCCCGCGTGGGCGGCGTGCAGCTCGTCCATGATATCCACGTCTGGGCAATCACCTCCGGCCTCTATTCAATGAGCGCCCATGTCCAGGTTGACGACATGGAGATCAGCCGATCCAACATCATCCTCGATGAGATAGGCGAGATTCTCAAGAAGGAGTTCCATATCATCCACTACACCGTACAGTTTGAATGCGGGGAGTGCAGGCGCCACCCCGTGAGCCATTGAAACAGTTGCCGGACATCTCACTGATCAAAAAAGGAGCTGCGCATCGAGAAGATCGCTATTTCAATCTCAGGTATTCACTGCGCGTCGTGCGTGGGCAGAATAGAGAATGCCCTCGCGGCTGTTCCTGGCGTGAGGCGTGCGAGCATCAATTTTGTCACGCGAAAAGCCAGTGTCGAGTATGATCCTCAGAGGGTAAGTCCCTCCGTTCTCGAACAGACCATAGAGAAAATCGGCTACGGGGTTATCAAAACGGCTGGGGAAGACCTCGAGGACCTCGAACGCGAGGAGCGGTCGCAGGAAGAGGAGGTAAAGGACCTCGGGATACGGCTCTCCCTGGTGCTGGCTCTCGTGGTTCCTCTAGTCTACATCTCGATGGGGCCGATGCTCGGACTCGCGCTCCCCGCTTTTTTGCTTCGCCATACCGCGCTTTTCCAGTTCGTCCTCACGGTGCCGATCGTCGCCGCCGGATATCAGTTTTATACTAGAGGGTTTCTCGCTGTGTTCAGGAGACAGGGCGCCACCATGGACACGCTGGTCGCCCTGGGGACGGGGACGGCGTTTCTCTACAGTGTGGCGGCCTCCTGCGTCGTCTGGTTTTCCGGAGCCGGTCATGAGAAGCTCCACCTCTACTACGAAGTCGCCGGCGTCCTCATCACATTCATTCTCCTCGGAAGATGGCTCGAGGCGTTGAGCAGAAGCAAAACCTCTGCCGCACTCAGGGAGCTCATCGGAATCCAGGCCACCACGGCCGTCGTGCTCCGTGACGGACGGGAGATCGAGGTCCCCATGGATCAGGTGGCCCCCGGCGATATCGTGGTAGTAAAGCCGGGAGGAAAGATACCGGTGGATGGCCGCGTGATCGAGGGGGCGTCGAGCGTTGACGAGTCAATGGTGACGGGCGAATACATGCCGGTTGAGAAAAGGCCGGGGGACGAGGTGATCGGCGCGACGATCAACAGGACGGGATCATTTAAATTCGAGGCGACCCGGACGGGGAAGGATACCTTTCTCGCTCAGATCATCATGCTGGTGCGGGACGCGCAGGGTTCCAGAGCGCCGATCCAGGACCTTGCCGACAGGGTGTCGTCATATTTCGTCCCCGTCGTGCTGATCATCGCGTTGCTGGCCGCATCCCTGTGGCTTCTCTCTGGAATGGGCCTGTTCTTTGCCCTTAACATATTCATTGCCGTCCTGATTGTCGCGTGCCCCTGCGCCCTCGGACTCGCCACGCCGACCGTGGTCATGGTGGGGACCGGCATTGCCGCGAGGAAGGGGATACTGATCAAGAGCGCGCATGCTCTCGAGATGGCTCATCGCGTGGACACGGTGGTCTTCGACAAAACGGGAACACTCACCAGAGGTGAACCCGCCCTCACGGATGTGGTGGGGCTCGCGGGGCGTGATGAACATGAAGTGCTGCGGCTCGCCGCGATTGCGGAGAAGAACTCGGAGCATCCTCTCGGCATCGCGATCGTCGCCGGTGCGAGGCGGCGGGGAATGGAGATCCCCGATCCACAACAATTCAACTCGATCAGCGGCAGGGGAGTCGAGGCGACGCACGGCTCGAAAAAAATATTCATCGGCAACAGGGCGTTGGCGCGTGAGCGAGGGATCGACCTTTCCAACGTGGAGGAGAGGCTCCAGGCGCTGGAGGCAGCAGGTAAAACCACAATGGTTCTCTGCGATGGGATGGTCCCCATCGGGATCGTCGCCGTGGCCGACACCATGAAGGAGCACTCCGGCGAAACCGTGGCCAGTCTTGTCGCGATGGGGAAGGAAGTCGTCATGATCACGGGCGATAACAGGAGAACAGCCGAGGCAGTTGCGCGAGAGCTTGGGATAGCGCGTGTCCTCACGGAGATCCTCCCTGAGGGTAAGGCAGCCGAAATCAGGAAGCTCCAGGAAAGGGGCGCCGTGGTTGCCATGGTCGGCGACGGAATCAATGACGCCCCCGCGCTGGCAGTTGCCGATGTCGGCATCGCCATCGGCTCCGGCACTGACATTGCGATGGAGACCGGGGATATCGTCCTGGTCAGGGATGACCTGAGAGATGTCATCGCTGCGATGAATTTGAGTCGGAACGTGATGAGCAAGATCACACAGAATCTCTTCTGGGCATTTTTCTACAACGTGGTTACTATTCCCCTTGCAGCGGGCGTCCTCTATCCGTTCACCGGATTCCTTCTGAATCCGATGATCGCGGGGGCGGCCATGTCGCTCAGCTCGGTTTCCGTGGTCGCCAATTCGCTCCTCATGAGGCGATGCACAACTGCTTGAGTGGTAGGTGTTCCCCAGCTATCACTGTGGGTAATCCCTCAGTTACGGTGGGGCTAAATAGAATACTCCACAACGTAGAGCACCCTTAAGGGTGCTCTACACCCCGTGACTGATAATCATACAAAGGCGAAAAGAACAAGTGTACAATCTCTGTGCAAGGTGGCTCGGCGACGGCGAGCCGGAAAGGAGGCTGCGATGGCCTTGTACGGTGGATTGGATCTGCACGGTGACAACGTGTATGTGGGTCTG